>JAKPTX010000134.1 GCA_029570835.1 Bacteroidota bacterium | reverse complement strand
GAAATGGCCATGCCAGGCGACAACGTGAAGATGGAAGCCGAACTCATCGTCCCGGTAGCCATGGAACTCGGACTCCGCTTCGCCATCCGTGAAGGTGGCCGTACCATCGGAGCCGGTGTAGTCACCGAAATTCTGGAGTAATAAAATGAGAGAAAAAATACACCTTTCTTGCACAACCTGTAAGAACAAGAACTACATAACAATGAAGAACAAGAAGAACGATCCGGACAGGATTACACTTAAAAAGTATTGCAATACCTGTAAAAAACACACGGAACACAAAGAAGCTCGCTAAGTAGATAAATAAAAAATGAGAAACAAAAGCCCCGGCTAATTGCCGGGGCTTTTTGCGTTTGTGCATGACACAGTGAAGTTTTCAAAAAGGAGATTTAGGTGACTGGTCAGGATGCAATAAAATTTTTTCATTGGACAAGATCAAGAACGATAAAGATTTTGCAGTCGCTTTCCGTGGAAACATTAGACTACAAGCTCCCAAGCAAAAGACCACGGAAAGATAGCCCGGGGAAGATAAGAAGAATCTTAAAACATATTGTTCAGGCCGAAGTTGGGTGGATACACCGGCTAATCATGAAAGAGAAAGAGACTGAAGAGTACGATATATCCACAATGAATATGGAAGAGATAATCGCCCTTCTTGAAAGGACAAGGGTAAAAACTGTGAAATGGCTCGACGAGAACAAGGATAAACCGCTAGAATTTCCATATGGGAAAAAAGCTTCGACACAAGTTGCATGGATAATGTATCATGTTGCTGAGCATGAAGCTTACCATCTTGGCCAGATAACACTTATCGCCGAAATGAATGGGCAAGAAACACCTTGGGTTTGATGTGCTATATATTTTAGTTTGAGAAAAAATGATTTTTAATTCATATAGACAAATATAATATTAATAAATCTCTAATCACTAAAGTGAAAGAATACTGGCATGTGGTCACTTGTACTTATCCATTCATTGTATTTGCCTACTTCAACTTTTATAAGTTTGTCTATAAAGTGTTTTGATGCATAGCAATAATCAATGTGGTAAGGTTTTTCTCGTTTCCGGTACATAAATAATGTTGGTTGAGATTCCTCGCCCTGTTTTTCTTGGAAGAAAGCATGGTAGCAACTGTAGATACTACAATCTTCCAGTATTTTTGTTGTGTCTGTATGATTCCAGTTCCTCCACGGTTTATCCCATATCTTGTTACTATTAAAATCCCCAATTAGTATTGATGGATAGCTCTCCAGATATTGTCTGTATTGAATAATTGCTTTCCATATTTGACCAATATATCTATAATGACTGTCAGATGGATTGTTAGCCCAGATTGCATAAAGGTAAAAATATTCTTTTTTAAGTCTTTCCACTTTCATAGGTATAACGAGTTTGAAGTCAGGATTGTAAAATTCAGCAAGCGAAAGTCTATATTTGTTTGTATTAATAATGCTGAGCCCTTTGTGTTGTTTACGGTTACATGAAAACCACTGATGATCTATATTTAGTAGTTGAACTTTCTTCTTTTCAAGCAACTCAGGACTTTCTGATTCTGGAATTACAAGGATATCGTATTCGAGATAGTCAATCAATTGATATTTTTCACGAAACCTCATATTGCAGTTCCATGTTACCAATTTCATTTTATCGCTCCTAAGATGCGAAAATTGAAAACACAACTCATACCATTTAACAAAAAAGAGCTAGTTCTGATAGATGAAATCAGACCCACGGACCCCTGTCGAGTTCCTGAAAGAAGATGTTTTTATCTTCAGAGTCTTTTATCTGTTCCCCGGCCCTTTTTGCTTTTTCCAGATAATTTGTTTTTTCTGCTTCGTTGCTGGAAATTGAATATGCCCTTGCCATTGCTTCAAAAGCAAAGGCCAGGTCAAAATCTTTCAGCCCCTGTTTTTCTGTAATCTCCATGCATATTTTTGCATGGTGCAAACAAGGCCAGGGAAGTTTTGCACAAGCATATGCCCTTGAGACAAGCCAGTGGCCCCTCTGGACATTGAGCGGGCCTCCAAATTCGGTCCAGAAGTAGCAGGAGGCATGTGCCATTTCTATCATTTTCATGTCTTCTTCGCTGGAGCGCTCATCTTTGTCAATCAACTCCCAGGTTGCATTATTGAGCGTAGCTCCAAGCTGGCGAAAAAAATCTTTGTCAGAGAAGTCTATCTGCATTTGAAACTCCTAATGTGATGCTAATTAGTATGTCCTGTTGAGCCAGTGTATGCTTTCCGGGTCCACGGTGTGTCCATTAAAATGGACTTCAAAATGAAGGTGACAGCAGCTTGAGTTGCCTGTTGAACCAACTTTGCCGATCCATTCCCCGGCTTCCACAAAGTCCCCCACCTTTACCAGATAATCGGTGAGGTGGGCGTATCTAGTTATGTATCCGGAGGCGTGCTGGATATCTACACATTTACCATATCCAGCATACCATTCTGCCCTGATGATTTTCCCATTGCCAGCCGCCAGAATGAGTGAGTCGCATGGAGCAGTAAGGTCGATTCCTGCATGAAACCTTCCCCTCCAGGGTAAATAACCGTAAGGATCTGATACCTTTACAGGCAATGGCCAGTATTCGGGGATTCCGAAGTTTGCATTTACTGGCATCGGATCAAGCTTAGCCGCAGGGAGATTTTCATCTATTTTGCCTAAATCTCTTGTTTTTACAGGAAGGTTGTCTCCACCCTGGGCAGTTTTTTGGGTGGTTTTTGCAGCTGCTTGCGTGGTTGTTTTTGGTTTAGTAGGTGTTTTTGTGATTGTTTTTGCCGGTGTTTTTGTTGGTTGAGTAGTTTTGGTAGGAGTTAATTTTGGCTGGGTTTTGGGTGTAGACTCTAAGGGCTTGGCAGCTATTTTTTGAGGTGAAATCGTTGTTGGTTTTGTCTTTTGAGGCTCTTTGCAGGGAGTTGTCGATTTTGCGATCTGTTCGCCAATCGAAAACATCTTTTTCTCAAAATTGTCCTGTTTTGATACATCTTGTGTAACAGGTTGAGAGTTTTGTGCTGGAAATCGCACAAAAAAGGCGGCCGTAAAACCTGATAGTGCGAGTGTACTCACGGCCAAGAGGGTGACCAACTTTGTTTTTGCCTGTTTTTTTATTAATTTATCGGCATCCTCAAGTTGGATTTTGTTGAAGAATAGCGTTGCCCTCTGCATAATTGTTTATTAGATAACATATAAACGATTCAAATGCAAGCCCTTCTCATTCCCAGTGCTTGCCCTCCTGCAAACGTTAACAAAATATCTTGACAAGCTGCATCAAAGACTTAAAATTGCTGTTTTGTAAGGCTTTATGCTTTATGCAGGTTCGTAGCTCAATTGGTAGAGCATCGGTCTCCAAAACCGAGTGTTGGGGGTTCAAGTCCCTCCGGGCCTGTTTTGATAAAATGGCTAAAATAAGTAAGGTTTCTGACTTTTTTAGAGATGTTAGAGTTGAACTTTTACAAAAAGTTACGTGGCCATCAAGAAAAGTCTTGTTAGAAGTCACATGTGTTGTATTAATTTTTATTGCTGTTTGGACTATTTTTGTGGGCGTTGTTGATTTTATTTTTGCAAAAGGACTGGAAGCATTCCTTAATTTTGCAAAAGGTGGGTAGTTAATTTTTATTATGGTAGAAACTAAAGAAGAAATTAAAACTGAAAAAACAAAAAGTAGTGTTAATTGGTATCTTTTAAGTGTTTATTCTGGGTATGAAGATAAAGTAAAAAAGACTCTTTTGCAAAAAGTGAAATCACTTGGAAAAGAAGACAAGATATTAAAAGTAGAAGTACCAATTGATTATCAAGTGAGGCTTAAAAATGGTAAAAGAGAAGTAGTTCCAGAGAGAGTTTATCCTGGCTATGTTCTAATTGAAATGATTTTGGATGATGATACCTGGCTTTTAGTAAGGAATACACCTTATGTTGTTGGTTTTGTTGGTAGCGAAGGAAAACCAACTCCACTAAGTGATGAAGAAGTTAATAAAATGTTACTAAGAGTTGGTGCAGATGAAGCTAAAGCTAAGTTAAATTTTGATATTAATGATTCTGTGAAAATTGT
>JAKPTX010000108.1 GCA_029570835.1 Bacteroidota bacterium | reverse complement strand
CCCTAACTCCGCCATATTTCACGTCTATTTAAAAAAAAATGTGATATAACGTCTGTTATGTCATTTTTTTTTATTACTTTTGTGCAACCTAATTAAGTTGTTTATGTATTTACCAGAATGGGCTCAAAAATTCAAAGAGCCAAGAACAGAAATCAGAAAAATTGGCGGTCATTATTACAAATACCAAGTAGAATATCGCTACAATAAAGAAAAGAAAAGATCCGATAAAATAACAGTCGGACTACTCGGAAAAATTACCGAACAGGACGGATTTATTCCATCAGAGAAACGTCAGCTTAAAGAAAAGGCGAAACGAAGCGTTGATCCAACAAATGTTGACATCAAAATGTTCGGTGTATATGGCTTATTCAGCGAGCTTTTAGAAGAGGAGGTTCAAGGAATGAAAACTATCTTCGATTCGGAAGATTTGGAAGTTCTGCTCTCAGTTGCCATGATGCGCTTTGCACATGAAGCTCCCATAAAGCGCATGCAACGACTACATCATCATGACTACTGTTCGTTGTTTTGGCATAATAAAGCATTGACTGACAAAATAATAACAAAAACTCTGAGATACATCGGTGAAAATCGTCAGTTGATTTTGAAATGGATGAAATTACGTATTTCTTTTCTGGAAAACCCTAATAATTCAGAAAAAGAGTATATGATGATCGATTCTACTCATGTAACTACAACATCTAACCATTTGCATATCAATGCTCCCGGGTATAATCCTGACAAGAATTTTGACGAGCAAATCCGCCTAATGTATATGTTTGCATGTGGCATTAAGGAACCCGTTTATTACCGTTTGATAAATGGCAATATCAACGATGTTAGTTCAATGAAACTTTGCTTGGAAGAGATGAAAACCGATAAAGTGATTTTCGTTGCAGACAAGGGTTTCTACAGCAAAGCAAATATAGATGCGCTAAATAATAATACATTACAATATATTATTCCGCTCTATCGAAACAATGGATTGATTGATTTTTCTCCATTGGAACAAATTGATTTCAAGAAAAATAACAAGTTTTTTATCTATGAAAAGCGAGTAATATGGTATTACTCATATCAAAATGAGGGACAAAATTTTACCACTTTTTTAGATGAGAAGCTCCGTGTTGAAGAGGAAGAAGATTATATTTCGCGAATGGGTACACATCCTGAAAAATACAACAAAGAAGGATTTGATAAAAAACTCCATAGCTTCGGAACTCTCACATTGACAACAAACGTAGAAATAGAACCTCAAGAGCTATATGAAAATTACAAACAGCGAAATGAAATAGAAGTAATGTTTGATTCATATAAAAATTTCTTGAAGGCTGACCGAATGTATATGCAAGACAGAATGGTCCTTGAGGGCTGGCTTTTTGCCAATTTTATTGCTATGATTGCTTATTACAAATTATACGATAAAATTAAAGAAGCTAAACTACTGAGTAAATATTCCCCAAAAGATATTATTGAAATTTCTAAAAGCATATTCAAAATTAGAATCAATGATCAGTGGTATACTACTGAAACAACTAAAAAAACAAAGGAGCTATTTGAGAAAATAACCATAGACTACCTAAAAGAGCGGAGTTAGGGTTAAAATCCAAACTTTCAATTTTCAATTTTTTCGTTTGGGCTAAAGCCCTTTGGTACGAGGGGCAATTCCTATCCACGACTTAAAAGTCGTGGCAATTGATAAACCTGATTATCAGGGAGTTAAGACACAAATAGCTCAACATCAAAAAATCAAAATCAAGAATTCTCTAAAAGTCTAATATTCCAGAGTGGGGAAATAAATTTGAAAAAAGGAAAGCCTTGTCTGCCCCCCTTTTTTTTTATTTCCAAAAAAAGAAAAAAATCTTTTAAAGGCGAAAGTCGAAAGTCGAAAATCGGAAGTCGAAAGTTTTTAAAATTGAGCTACTCGGGACGCGACTACTACACGTTTCCCTTAGACACTCAGGACATAACTTGAAGTCGCATCCCGAGTGAACCTTCTACCTTCTACCGTCTACCTTCTTCCTTGTAAAGGCGTAATTCGTAATTCATAATTCGTAATTGCCTCATTCCGCCTTCCGCCCTCACCCTTCCGCTTTCCTTCTGCCTTCTACCTTCTACCTTCAAGGCACCGGGTCGTAGCCGCTGCCGCCCCAGGGATTGCATCGGAGAATTCTTTTAAAAGTTAGCCAACTGCCTTTAAAAGGACCATGTTTTTTGAGTGCTTCGATACCATAAGCCGAACAAGTGGGCGTAAATCTGCAACTATTTCCCATCAATGGAGAGAGAGTCCATTGATAAATTTTGATCAAAATAATCAAAATTTGGGAAATAATTTGCACAATTTTATTTATTATCTTTCTCATAATAAATAAGTTAGTGACTCCGGCGGGATTCAAACCCACGACCTTCAGAACCGGAATCTGACGTTCTATTCAGCTGAACTACGGAGCCAAAAATGATTTGCAAAAATACAACTTTGTATTCAATTTTTTATTATCTTTGCAATTCAAACTAAAAATTAATCGCCATGTCAGAAAATGTAGTAAACAGATATTCGGATGAGGAGCTGGAAGAGTTCCGCGTTCTCATCGAAGGGAAAATTGCCGAGGCAAAGAAAGGATTAGAAGTGTATTTGGAGGCATATAGCAATGCAGGAAATGACACGATTGACACTTCTCCCACATTTAAAATCTTGGAAGAAGGAAACCAGGTACTTTCTAAAGAGGAAAACAGCAGATTGGCGAGTCGACTTGATAAGTACATCAAAAATCTTGAAGCTGCTCTGGTTAGAATTGAAAACAAAACCTACGGGATTTGTCGGGTTACCGGTAAGTTGATACCCAAAGAGCGACTTAGAAGTGTTCCTCACGCTACATTAAGTTTTGATGCCAAGATTAATGAGAAAAAATAACGGAAACGGAAAGAACTCTTTTCTCCTCTTTTCTATCATCTTAATCTTTGTTTTGGTTATTGCAGACCAGCTTTTGAAAGTATGGGTGAAGGGGAATATGCAGTTGGGTGAGATGATTCCGG
The DNA here is from genome assembly GCA_029570835.1 of Bacteroidota bacterium. Classification (GTDB taxonomy): domain Bacteria; phylum Bacteroidota; class Bacteroidia; order Bacteroidales; family WCHB1-69; genus UBA5429. The sequence goes on along the minus strand of JAKPTX010000108.1, from coordinate 10,584 downwards.
TATTTAAAAACTGGTTTTTTCTCTATTTTGTAGAGAATGAAGGGATGGCTTTTGGACTATCCTGGGGAGGCAAAGTTGGAAAAATTGCATTAACCATGATTCGTATTGCAGTGGTTTCTGTTTTAATCTACTATTTCATTCGTTTGATTAAACGTCGTTCACTTCATAAAATCACTATTATTGTATTTGCATTGATTATTGCCGGTGCTATCGGGAATATTATCGACTCCATCTTTTATGGTGTCATTTACGACTACGCTCCACTGTTCATGGGTCATGTTGTAGATATGTTCTACTTCCGACTTTTTAGAATTCCGGAGTGGTTTCCTTTGTGGGGAGGAGCCTGGTTTTTCCCTGCTATCTTCAATATTGCCGATTCTTGTGTTACAATAGGTTTGATCCTGATCATTATTTTTAATAAACCGATCTTCCAAGATACAAAAAATGAACCGGAAACTGATGCTCCTGAAAGTGAAGAAGATCCTAACCGACCACAGCCAGAGTTACAACACTAACCCGAACCCCTTCCACAGCCACCAATTTGGATAACGCCGCTTCCATCGTTGCGCCGGTAGTCAATACATCATCACAAACTAAAAGATGCTTATTTCTGATTCCCTCCTCATTTTGAACTTCAAAAACATCTTTGACATTTTCCCAGCGATTGATTCTGCTCTTTTTGGTCTGGGTTTCAGTGAAATCTTTTCGGATTAAAAACTCAATACTATACTCTTTGTTTAAACCCGAACTTAATCCTTGAGCTATCATTTCACTCTGATTATACCCTCTTAATTTTTGCTTTTTCGGATGAAGAGGAATAGGAATAATGAAATCCACATCTGTTAAAAGATCTGTTTTGGCTAGTTGATCCCCATACAAATGACCCAAATAATAGCCCAGCTCTTTGTTATTTTTGTACTTAATCTCCTGTAATATAGACTGTACCATATTCCCTTTCCTGTAAAAAAGCAAGGATCCTACAAACTCTACAGGCACTCTTCCCATAAAAATATAGTTCAGTGGATTCTCTTCAAATGTATGGTAATTGGTTTGCGGCATATTCTGTAAACAGTGTAAACAGAAATGAGTCTCCTTTTCAAAAAGAGTATTCTGACATGCGACACACAAACGAGGATAAAAAAAATTGAACAAGTTTTGGAGTAAAGTTGAGATTTTATTCATTTTTCACAAAATTATTAGTACCTTTGCAGTTCAAATTTCCAGTTTTCGAAAATACAAAAATTTTTTATATTATGAACGGTCATAACGAATCAAACAAAGAAAAAAATCCACTACAAAAATGGGTTTATTTATTAGGAGCTTTGGCTCTTCTTTTCTTCGCTACTACTCTATATTTCGGTTTTTTTGCCAAACCTGTTTTTAACACACAATATGTACAAACTGTAGAAGAAAAAGAAAATTTACAAGGAGAATTAGACGCACTGCTACTTGAGCATAACAAAATTAAAGAGGAGTATGGTGCTGTTTCAGAATTGATGTCTGAGAAAGACAGTATTATTCTAGCCAATGCAGATGAGATTAAAAAATTAATCGACTCACAGGCTGATTACAGAAAAATTAAACGACAACTTGAACGTTTGCAAAAAATTACGCAAGAGTACGTAACTGAAATTGATCAGTTATATACTGAAAACAAAATGTTGAAAGAGGAGAATGTTCAGGTTAAGACCCAGTTAGCTGAAAAACAGATTGAAGCAACTACCTTGATACAAGAAAAAGAAGATTTAAGCAAGAAGATCAGCACTGCTGCTGTACATAAAGCATACAATGTTATTGCAAGACCGGTTTATTTCAAACGAAAAGGAGAAGAGGTAATCACCGAAAAAGCAAGTAGAGTGAAACAAATCAAAACCTCATTCATTCTCAGTGAAAACTCATTAATCCCTGCCGGTCCCGTTAATGTGTATTGCAGAATTGCCATTCCTGAAACCGGTAGAGTTTTAACACCCGGAGCCGGCGATGCTTTTTCTTTCAATTATCAGGATCAAAAATTGCAATATTCCGTTAAAAAAACGATCAACTATACAGGTCAAGCAGAAGCGGTAGTTTTAGCTTGGGATCTCAAGGAAAAGGATAAAGCGATTAAAGGTAGATATATTATCCAGGTTTATACTGATGATCTTTTGTTGGGAGAATCTTCTTTTGAACTAAGGTAGTAGATGACATATGTCTAAATATTCTGACTCGATAGATAGAATTACCAAAGCCAGATTAAAATTATCTGCCTTCGGTTCCGTTTTTAGTTTGGCTTTAACCATCTTTCTTATCGGCTCATTTGTCTTTTTTGGATATTTCTCCTACCAGTTCATCAATAATCTATCAAAAAACATAGAGATTGAGATCCTTTTTTATCCGGATGTTAAAGAGACAGATATTCAAGCCTACGAGCAACAACTTAAACTGGAAAGTTATATTTCAAAATCAAGATTTTCTTCACAAATTGAGAATACCAAAGAAGCCATCAAAGCTATCGGGAATGACTACACGGAAATTATTACTAATCCTATCAATGGTTCCATTATTTTCAGTGTAACTCCGGAATATGCCAATGAAGACTCACTCAATGTAATCTCTAAAGCAATTAAACAGAAAGCCATAGTACAAGATGTTCAATATCCTGACACCATTGTCAAGGCTGTATTGAATAATTTTATAAAAATTCAGATTGTTATTATTCTGCTCTGTAGTGTTTTTATGTTGATTTCGATGTTGTTGATTGGAAACTATTTGAGGCTTATTATTTATGCTAAACGCTTTAATATCAAAACATTACTTTTGGTTGGAGCTACCCGCGGATTTGTTCGCAGACCTTTTATATACAAAGGGTTTGTTCAAGGAGTTTGGGGAGGCGTCATAGCACTCTCCATATTAGCTTATCTTTTATACATCGGAAATGGCATTTTCCCTGAATTTATTAATTTTTCAGAGATCTATAATATTTCACTCATTTTGGGAGGATTATTCGTATTTTCAATACTTTTTACCGTGTTGATATCGTTATCATCAGTGAACAAATATATCAGTATCAATACGGATCGGTTATATTTATAAAATCAATTTTATTATGTCATCAGATAACAAAAAATCTCCACCTATATTCAGAAGAATCAATTACATCATTATGATTATTGGAATCCTATTTTTATTTGTAGGATATATCCTTTTATCTGGTGGGGCTGCTGAAGATCCTGAACATTTCAATCCGGAAATTTTCAATACCCGCCGTATTGTTGTTGCCCCTATAGTGATGTTGATCGGATTAATTTTGGGCATTGTTGCCATTATGTATCGTCCCAAAATTAAATCTGATAACCCTACTGAAGAGTAACACTACTCCAATGAGTGTTATCGTCTCCTGGATCAGAAATGCACGCTCTGTAGCATTACCGCAAAGTGCTTTACCGGCATTAGTCGCCATTTTTTTCGCCGCCAAAAGTGATTCTTTTTCTCTCACTTTGTCAGTTATCGCACTGCTTGGGGTGATGTCCGCCCATTTGGGTGCCAATTTGTGGGATGATTATTTTGATCTCAAAAAGAACGATTTATCATACAGAGATAGGTTGAATTCCAAAGGGATCCGCGCCCGGATTGCCAAATGTGATTATATTCAGGATGGTCGGGCAACAGTGAAGCAACTGTTTATTGCGGCATCACTCTTTTCTCTGTTTGCTTTGCTCATGGGTGCGATTGTTCTTGTTTATCATTGGGATCAACGGGTGAACCTCTCTATCATCGTGCTCATTACCATGTTATTATCACTCTTCTATTCCGCACCCCCTTTGAGATTGAGCTATATTGGGTTGGGAGAGATTACACTGGGAATTATATTTGGACCTCTGCTCATGCAGGGAGTCTCCATCGCCGCTTCCGGAACAACAACCGTTCCCGGATTAATCATCTCCTGTATTGTTGGAATTTTAGTCATCAACATTTTGTACACCCATGCCGTTATGGATTTTGAGGCGGATCGTTCCATACACAAAAATACGCTGGCGGTCGTTTTGAATGATCAAAAGTGGATCACTTTCTTTTCAATACTGTTTATTTTTTCTCCTTTTGTGCTTATTGTTTGCTTTGTGCTTCTGAATATGCTTCCCCCCATTTTTTTAATTACATTATGGATATTACCCATAGCCATATCCCTCTTTCGATCCATTTTAGCCTTTCAAAAAGATCCCTCCTCCCCTATTTCACGGCGTTGGTATCACTTCCCAATGGAGAGATGGAAAGAGATTACTCAGGCAGGAATCGACTGGTTTATGCTGCGTTGGTACAGCGCCAGAAATTTAGTTCTCTTTTTTTGTTTAACTTACGTCGGCATTGCTCTATTTTATCCCATATGAAATCATTCTTTTATCATCCTTACTGGTATTTTAAAACTCGGTTTTTAGGTCAGAAAAAGCCTTTGCAAACGGTATTGTTTGTCACCAATGAGTGCAATTTGGAGTGTAAACATTGCATAATCTACGAAAAAGAGAACATTATCTCCAAAAGCTATGCTCAAATTAGGGAAGAGTTGCAATACTCTTACGATTTAGGGTCCCGTTTTGTGGATTTTGAGGGGGGAGAACCCCTTTTGTGGAGAGAAAATGAGAAAAACATCAACGATTTGATTGCGCTGGCGCACGAAATCGGGTTTTTCACCACCACCGTGACTACCAATGCCCAACTCCCTATTGTGGATTTAAAAGCCAATTCTATCTGGATCAGTATGGATGGCATTGGGGAACTGCATGATGCGATTCGTGGAAAAGGAGCTTTTGAAAAGTTAGAAAAAAATATTAGCGACTCCAATCACCCCAATATGCACACCAATATGGTGGTCAATAAAATTAACTATCAGGGTATAAAAGAGGCAGTTGAGTGGGTAGAAGCGCACCCGAAACTGAAATCGATTGCGATCAATTTGCACACTCCATTTCCCGGAACTGAGTCATTGATGTTGACACCGGAACAAAGATTGCAGGTTTTGGATGAAGTGATTCAGCTGAAAAAGAGAGGCGCTCCCATTATGAATTCCGTATCGGGATTAAAGTACATGAAAGGGGAAATATCCGATAAATATTGCTTCGTGTCCAACTTTATCCAAATTGATGGAACCCGAACTGCGGAGTGTGGCGGCAAAATATTTAATCTCTGTGATTCATGCGGTTTTTGCATGTCCGGAGAGATGAAAGCAGTGATGAATTTGAAACCGGACACTATAATAGCCGGATTAAAACTTAGAAATAAAAAGAAATAAATAACGATGCAGAAAATTATTAATGTTGCAATAATAGCTCACGTTGACCATGGAAAAACCACTTTGGTTGACAGAATACTTTACCAATCCAACCAATTCAGAACAGCCCAGGGAGCACAACAATCCTCTTTGGATAGCAATGATCTGGAAAGAGAACGAGGAATTACTATTTTATCCAAAAATGTCGCTGTACGATATAAAGATTACAAAATTAACATCATAGACACGCCCGGGCACAGCGATTTCGGAGGCGAAGTGGAGCGAGTGCTAAATATGGCTGATGGAGTTCTGATTGTTGTAGATGCCTTTGAAGGTCCTATGCCTCAAACCCGTTTTGTGACCCAAAAAGCGATTGAATTGGGATTAAAACCGATTGTAGTCATCAATAAAGTGGACAAGCCCAACTGTAATCCTGAATATGCTCAGGAAGCTGTTTTTGAGCTGATGTTCAATCTGGGTGCCACCGACGATCAACTTGACTTTCCTACCGTATATGGTTCTGCCAAAGGCGGTTGGATGGGCGAAACCTGGAAAACCCCGACTCAGGATGTGAGTTATCTTTTAGATCAAATCATTACCCATATTCCACAAAAACCGGCAAAAAAGGGGAATCTACAAATGATGATCTCCTCTCTGGATTACTCCTCTTATGTAGGACGTATTGCCATCGGAAGATTAAAAAGGGGAACCTTAACCTGGGGACAAAATGTTTCGATTATCAAAAGAAACGGAAAGGTTGTTCCCAACAAAGTAAAAGAGTTGTACGTTTTTGAAGGATTAGGAAAAGAGAAGAAAAAGGACCCCATTTATCCGGGAGAGATTTGTGCCATTTTGGGGTTGGAAGATTTTGATATCGGAGATACAGTTGCCGATTTTGAAAATCCTGAACAGCTGGATCCCATCAAAATTGATGAGCCAACCATGAGTATGTTGTTCACCATCAACACTTCTCCATTTTTTGGTCAGGATGGTAAATATGTAACATCCAGACACTTACGGGATCGTCTTTTTGCCGAATTGGAGAAAAATCTCGCTATGAGTATCCAGGAAACCAACTCTCCGGATATGCTCAATGTTTACGGTAGAGGAATTCTACACCTCTCCATTTTGATTGAAACCATGAGAAGAGAGGGATATGAATTGCAAGTGGGTCAGCCACAAGTAATTACCAAAGAGATTGATGGGGTAATCCATGAACCGATTGAACAACTTTCAGTATTGGTACCTGAAGGATTTGAGAGCAAAGTGATCGATTATGTATCCCGAAAAAAGGGCGAATTGGTCTCATTGGATACCATTAATGACCGCATTCACCTTGATTTTAGAATTCCTTCACGCGGTATTATCGGATTGAGAAATCAGATCCTCACTGCTACTGAAGGGGAAGCGATTATTTCGCACCGTTTCCTCGAATTTGAGCCCTGGAAGGGAGAGATTGCGGGCAGACATGCCGGAGCGTTAATCGCTATGGAAACAGGACAAGCTTACGCTTATGCTATTGATAAACTACAAGATAGAGGAAATTTCTATATTGATCCGGGAGAGATGGTGTATGCCGGACAGGTGATTGGAGAACATATCAGACAGGATGACTTGATTGTCAATGTTTGCAAGTCCAAAAAACTTACCAATATGAGAGCATCCGGTTCAGATGAAAAGATGAAAATTGCGCCTTCCATTAAACTATCTTTAGAGGAATATATGGAGACCATCAATAAGGATGAGTATCTGGAAATTACACCTCGTAATCTTCGTTTACGTAAAATTTTATTGGACGAAAAAGAGAGAAAACGAGCTACAAAAATTTAATAGTTAGAATTATGCTGAGTGAAATCATATTATCTGAAATGGAGTTTTACGGATTCCATGGCTGTTTTGCAGAAGAAAAAATTATTGGTACCCATTTCAAGGTGGATCTGACCATGAAAGTTGATACCGGTGAAGCCTCCAAACATGATGATGTTACACGTACCGTCAACTATCAATCTGTTTACAGGGATATTAAAAAAATCATGGAGGAACCGGTCAATATTTTGGAGACGCTATGTTCTAAAATATTGGATATGATTCGTTTACAATATCCTCAAGTGGTTCATGCGGAGGTCAGAGTTTGCAAAATGAACCCTGCTCTTGGCGGAAAAGTGAAATATGTTGCGGTTTCTTCGCAATTTTTAATGGATTGAATTTAAATTTTTTTGATTTTCAATTTATTTTTCAGCTTATCTTTCTGAATAACAGCTATTTATATTATTATATAATTCATTTTCATTTTTTCGGTTAAATAAAAAAATATTTGTATCTTTGAAAGTTGATTCCTGGCTGGAGGTTATGTGATGAAAAACAATTAAAACAAACACTCAGTAACCATGAAAAAAAATCCTGTTATTAGTTCACTTTTATTCATTTTTATCTCCATTTTTACAATAAATGGTGTTTTTGGACAAGTTGTAACACTGATAAACCACCCCCCAACTGACGGATCCGTAAATCAGTGTCTTATATTAGATCAAAAAATTTGGATGGGTACTGCCATGTATTCAACTATTTACCATTATTCCGGCTCATCCTGGAGTGAAGGTTATGTAGTTTCTTTGGGTAAGATGTCCGGAGCCAAAGGGAGCAACGGTGAAGATCTGGTTTATCAGATAGATTATGCTTCACGATTTCATAAATGGGATGGTGCCATCAACAAATGGGTCTTCATTCCAAATACTCCGAATAATCTGGTAGGAGGATATGCTCCTGACGTAAAAGTTGTGGATGAGACTCATATTTACCTCTTAGCCAACTATTGTTACGCTGAATACCCAAGATTATACAGATACACCGGAAATGAATTCATTGAACTATTTGTCGATAGTTGTTCTACCTACTACGAAGATTTTTTATATGCTGATACTGAAAAGGTGATTTTTTCCAGGAAACAAAAAAGTAATGTAGGCTCCGGTATTCTATCTTGTTACTATTTGGAAGAAGATAGAGTTGTTGATTTGGTAACCATCCCTAATATAACCGGGATTAGAAATATCAGATCTGTAAATGGTGAAGATTTCTTTATTCTTGCCCGATATGGAAAAATTTATCAATACAATATCAACACTCAAATTCTCAGAAGTGTAATTGTTCTCCCTCAGGATGAACATTATGCAGCCATAGAAGTAGCCGGTGATAATCGTACACTTTTTATTGGTGGTACCGGAGGTATAACTAAGGTTTTGATACAGGATGAAGGAGAGGCAATTTCCCAAGTAATCTATTCTATTTCTGATAATAATCTCTTTATTCAATCCTCTTCCAGCCATAACAATAAGATGATTTTTGGAGGAATTTTTGAGCCTTCTTTTCTTATTGTTATTGACTGTACAACCGGAGTCATTGAAACAATAATTCCTGATATCCATATTTTCCCAAATCCTTCCGCAGATTGGATTAAAATTGATGGTTTAAAAGAAACTTCTCACGTTCAGATATTTGATATTGCCGGGAAATTGGTTTTATCTCAGGAGTGTCAAATTGAGGAAACAATCAATATTTCCGATCTTAATACCGGCATGTATATAGTGCATGTTCAAAATTCAGAGGGTGTTTTTTCGACAAAACTGATTAAGGAATAATTCTTTCAACTGCTATTAAAGTATAAAAATCACAACTAATCATTATATGAACAAAAAAACTAAACTAAAATTTAAATTCCTTTACCTTATTTTAGGATTGCTTCCTTTAACCTTTACCGGTTGTGTAAAACAGAGTGATTGTGACTGTGGATTAGCAGGTAAGTTTGTCTATTTTGATGAGCCTTATTATCCAGGTCCCCAATACTATAAACCTGATACAAAGATTGTTGCTCACTTTATTCAAGATACACGTGTTTATCATATTTATGGATATGTTCCAAATAAATATAGAAGCCAAGATACTTTAGATGTCAAAGTGTGTTTAGAAGTACTGCAATTCCCTGAACATCAATACACTCATGGAATGTGGATTCCAACTTATTCTCTGAAATGTATTGAAAAAATAGATTACTAAACACTATGTATCAGAACGATATTCGTGAGGTTTCGGAAGAGCAGTTGATTCAGTTTTTTTCAACCATAGGGGAGAAACCTTTTCGTATTAAACAGTTGAATAGTTGGTTATGGGAAAAGAATGTTCACGGGTTTGACCTGATGCAAAACCTTCCTAAAACATTAATTGAAAAACTCAAAAAGCAGTTTACCTTTTTGGTTTCCCGAATTGGTCAGGAGGTAACCAGTCAGGATGGAACCGTTAAGTTTATTTTCAGATTGCATGACAATCATCTAATTGAAGGGGTATTGATTCCTTCCGGCAAGAGAGTAACAGCTTGTATTTCATCACAAGTAGGATGTAAATTAGGGTGTAAATTTTGTGCAACGGGCAGCATGGGATTTACACGGAATCTCCGTGCCTGGGAAATTATTGACCAATATGCCCTAATGAATCAGCGGTCTAACGAACTGTTTGATCAAAACATCACCAACATTGTGATGATGGGGATGGGGGAACCGTTGGATAACTACGAACAAGTGATGAAAGCGATCAACATCCTAACTTCGCCCCAGGGCAATGCGCTTTCGCCCTCCCGAATTACCCTATCAACTGTGGGTTTGGTGGATCAAATCAGGCAATTGGCGGATGTTCAGTTTAAGCCCAGTCTGGCGGTTTCGCTTCACGTGGCAAACAACGAAAAGCGATCTCAGTTGATGCCTGCCAACAAAAAGAATCCTACCCATCAACTACAAAGTGCGCTTCGGTATTATCACAAACAGACAAACCAAAGGATTACCATTGAATATGTGCTGATTAACGGAATTAATGATTCCTTAGCGGACGCCGAAGAACTAGCCCAATTCTGTAGAGCTTTTCCTGTCAAAATCAACCTGATTCAATTCAACTCCACACACCCACCCTATCAAAAATCGACCCCTGAAAACACCCAACGTTTTATCCAATATCTGGAATCTAAGAATATGGTGGTGAATTTAAGAAGGAGCAGAGGGGAGGACATTGCGGCGGCGTGCGGACAGTTGGTGAAAAAGAAGGCGGAAGGCGGAAGGCGGAAGGCGGAAATTTGAAGGAAGAAGGTAGAAGGTAGAAGGCAGAATGATTTCGGATTTCGGATTTTTTTCAATTACGAATTACGAATTAGACCTCCCCTAGGGGGCTGTCTCATAACAAGGCGCCCCTTTTTCATTATTATGCGGCATACGCCATTTTTTCTCTATCCAACTTCTCAACTTTGCAATATGATAGAAAAAATTCCATACACACTTTTAGTGAGACTATCTCAACTCTGGTGA
>JAKPTX010000092.1 GCA_029570835.1 Bacteroidota bacterium | reverse complement strand
ATAATGTCACCCCTTCGGGGTTATTTAAAAGTCGATAAATACAAGTCATATGTTTCGAAGGGATTATGCCGTAGAGACGCAATGCTTTGCGTCTCTAAAATAAAACGTGATAATTAATTAATTCCGAAATTTCATTCCGCCCTCCGCCTTCCGCCTTCCGCCTTCAAAAAAATCCGAAATCCGAAATCCGAAATCATTCCACCTTCTTCCTTGCTAACTTCCTCCATTTGATGTATCCCATAATCGCGACGATGGTGTAAACCAGGTAGAGGAATGAGGTGAAGTATAATCCCAGGGTGATGTTGTACACGGTGTAGAAGATATCTACGATGATCCATAAAATCCAATGTTCGATGTAATATCTGGCAAGGATCACCATGGCGACAATGCTGAGGGCTGTCGAAATCGCTTCTGGAACGGGAATGGGGGAATTAAGATAATGTATCGCGATGTAACTCAAGGGGAGCGATAAAATCGCAATGGCTAAGATAACTAAAGGGTAATACTTGACTGGTATGGGTGATACCCGTTCCCCCAAGGGAGTCGTGTCCTGCCCCCCTTTTTTTAAATTCCAAATAGAAAAAAACTGAATAATCAAGTTATACAGATTCAAAGCCGCCCAATAGTACACTTCGGCATGAAGGAAAACCAAAATGTAGCATATCGACATAATCATGCCGTAAATCCACAGCTTATATGACGCCTTGTACTGGTAATAAATGTAGATCAACCCAAATATTACGCCGAGAATTTCGAGAATGGAGAAAATGATTTTGGTGTCCACAGTTAGAAGCCGTTAAATGGGAAATAAAGCGGAGGTAAAAGGAGTAGAAAACCGATGATAATCAGCATGATAATGAAAGGGAAAATAAATTTCACCCATTTTGAATAAGGGATCCGTGCTACGCCCAAAACACCGATGAGTACGCCGGAAGTGGGAGTAATCATATTGGTAAATCCGTCTCCAAACTGGAACGCCAACACGGTGAGTTGTCTGTGAATGCCAATAATATCGGAAAACTCCGCCATCATCGGAATCGTTAACGCTGCCTTTGCGGAACCGGAAGGAATCAGAATATTCAACAGATTTTGGATGACGTAGATGCCGCCGATAGCGGGAACTCTTCCGGAATCGCGTAGCAAACCAGCCACACTATGTAGCAGTGTATCAACTACTTGTCCATCCTCCAAAATAATGATAATCCCGCCAGCCAACCCTACAATCAGAGCGGCATTCATAATATCTTTACAGCCATCCAAAAAGCTTTTTAGAATCGTATTGAGCGACATTGAAAAGGCGGCACCGCTTAAAATCCCCATCGCAAAGAAGAGTGTTGCAATCTCCATCACATACCATTGGTAGCCCAGCACCCCGACAATCAAGACTAAAATCGTGAAAAGCAAGATGACAAGGACAAAGCTGTGCAGTGAGCGAAACTGTGTGTAAACTCCTAATACTAAGAATAATACGGCAAGAACAGGAAATAGGGGGAGGACATATGTACCGTTTCCGATATGTATCGTTGTGTAAGTTATGGTGAATGCACAATAGATAAACACTGCTGCAATAATGCCAAACACCACCCAAGAGGCAATCGTTCCCTTAGGGGACTCTTTCTCCTCCTGATCCACAATCCGATCGCGCCAATATTGATCCAAACTGTACATCATCGACTTTTTGGGGTTGCGTTTGACCCTTCGGGCGTACAACAGCGTTACGACAATGGTTATCGTGGTCAGGATAACCCAAACAATAAAGCGATACTCAATCCCGGAGAAGGTGGGTAAACCGGAAAAACCTTGTGCAATCCCAATTGTAAACGGATTGAGCAAAGCTCCCGCAAAGCCCACATGCGCCGCTACATAGCAAATCAAAACCCCGACAATGGAGTCGTACCCCATGGAGATGGAGAGCGGAATGAAGATGATAATAAAAGCGATCGTCTCTTCACTCATCCCAAAGATAGCGCCAAACAGACTAAAAAGGATAATCACCATCGTGAGTACGATGTTATTCACTCCGATCTTCTGCAAAAAGGCGAGATGTTCCCACTTTTCCAACATCTTCACAAAACCCTGAACACCCACCTGAATCGATTCCGTTTGATTCATAACCCAGAAAGCCCCTCCAATCATAAAGATAAACACGATGATATTGGAAGTGCGGACAAATCCTTTGTAAAAAGCACTGAAAATTTGCCAGGTTTGCGGTTTGTTGGGCACTTCTTCAAAGGTGTCAGGATCTACAACCGATCTTTCCACTCCATCCACAACGATTATTTCACGTTGGTAAGCACCCCCGGGAACTATCCAGGTAGCTACGGCACAAATAATAATCAGAGCAAAAACAATGGTAAAAGTGTGAGGAATCTTCTTGAGCGAAATCATATATTGGGTCTTTTTCGAAATGATGCGCAAAATTAATGATAATTTATTATCTTTGCAGATTGAAGTGAATATTTAATATGAAAACACCCGATTCTTCCTATTTCCCATTGATTGAAAAGAGCGATCAGCTTGATAGAGTGATTGATACCATTCAAAGTGAGGTAGAACAATATATTCAGTCATACCGTCTCAAGGCTTTGGTCTTGGGTGTATCGGGAGGAATTGACAGTGCACTCTGTGCGGCTCTTTTGGCTCCGGTTTGCAAAAAAAACGGCATTCCTTTGATAGGAAGATCGATCACCATAGAGACTAATCCGGAGGATGAGATTGCCCGCTCCATTGCAATCGGCGAAGCGTTTTGTACTCAGTTTGAGCATCTGGATTTGACACCGCTCTATTTTGAGTTTCGCAAATGGATCATCGTTGAGGATCAGAGTTTGCGGACCCGTTTACGTCTGGGGAATATCAAAGCGAGAATGCGGATGATGATGATCTACGATTTAGCTCAAAAAGAGGGAGGCATCGTGATTGGCACCGATAATTATACCGAGTATCTCACCGGTTTCTGGACTCTGCACGGTGATGTGGGCGACTACGCTCCCCTATTCCACTTGTGGAAAACTGAGGTATATCGCGTTGCAAAGCAGTTTCTGGCTTCCTGCAATGAGGCACAAAAAGCTGCATTGGAAGCCTGTATTGAAGCCACTCCGATTGATGGTCTGGGAATCAGTTCCCACGACTGCGAACAGTTGGGAGTAGATAACTATGATCAGGCAGATCAAATCTTTCAGGCTTACTTCACCGGTGATAACTCCTGGGAGAATCACCCTTTAATTCAAAAATTCAAAAACTCTACCTACAAGAGAGAAAATCCCTATTCCATAGCACGGAATAGACTACTGAAATAGAATATGATGAGAGTTTTTATCGATAGTGGCGCTACCAAAACGGAATTTCTTTTAGTTGACTCACAGGGTGATACAACTCAGTTTCAACTAGAGGGAATCAATGCCAATTACACCTCTAAAAAGCAGATTGAGCGAATCATGAAACAATTTGCTGCAACGATTGGAGGAGAAAAGGGCGAGACTATCGAGCAGATTATCTACTATGGCGCGGGATGTATGCCCCTCCATAATCAGGAAAAAATAAAAGAGATCATTCAACCCCTCTTCCCAACGGCTACTGTAGCGGTTCATTCCGATCTGTTGGGAGCTTGCCATGCCACGTGTGGAAATCAGCCGGGATATGTCGCTATTTTGGGCACCGGCTCCGCCGCTTGTTATTACGACGGAGAGCAAATCACCAATTTGGTACCCTCTTTGGGCTATCTGCTGGGCGACGAAGGAGGAGGAATCTATTTGGGAAAGCTCTTTTTACAATATTACCTCAAAGGAGTGCTTTCTGACTCCTTAAAAGAGCGTTTTGAAAGTGAATTCGAGGTGGACAAAGCCCGGGTATTACATCTTCTGTATCGCGATATTGAACCGGAAAAGTGGATGGCAACCATTCCTCTTTTTCTCAAAAAAGAGATTGCCAATCCTGAAGTGCAACAAATTGTAACACTGAACTTTACTCATTTTTTTGAGGAGCAGAAACGCTATTTCAAAACAGAATCTATAGCATGGCATGTTGTAGGTTCACTCGGTTTCCACTTTCAAGAACAACTAAAACAAGCCGCCCAAAATCTGGACATGCAGATTGTTCAGGTAGTTGCACAACCCGTTCATCAAATTATGCTTAACTTTGCACATCATGAATAATTTTATACTTACATTAGATAATATTGAAGATATCGCCGAAGCGATACTTGAATTGTATCCTCAGGAATCGGTTTATCTTTTTTATGGAGAAATGGGGGCGGGAAAAACTACGCTGATCAAGGAATTGTGCCACCAATTGGACGTGGTCAGCGGTGTTACCAGTCCCACTTTTGCGATTATCAACGAATATTGGACCCAACAACAGGAACCGATATATCACTTCGACTTTTACCGTATTGAAAAGGATCAAGAAGTGATCGATCTGGGGATTCATGATTATATTGAGAGCGGTCATTACTGTTTTATTGAGTGGCCTGAAAAGATTGATCATCTGATAAAACCTCCCTATGTTGTAGTCAAAATCATTCCACTATCCCCGGACACCCGCGAGGTGATCTGTTACTTAGAATCTTAACTTAACTTCCCAAATATGTACAACCAATCTGACTCCTATATTGACCCTGCTGCCCAAGAGTTGACACTTGACTCCTCTACTTGCCAGTATTGTATTGGTTTTTTAAAGAACCAAAATCCTGAAGATCCGCTTTTGATTACAGTGGAACAACTGGGTATTTTGGTAGAGAGCGGTTTGCATGTCATGGTAGAGCGTGGTTTTGGAAAGCCTTATCAAATCAGTGATCTCATGCTTTCCGAGTCAGGTGTGGAGTTATGCGATAACCCCATCTACATGATCAGCAAGTCACAAGTCTTGATTCAGTACGCTCCTTTCACGGATGATCAGATTCCTTTTATGCGAGAACGTCAGATCTTGTTAAGTTGTGTTGAAACGGATTCTATTGATCATACCATGGCCCAGATTTTGTACAAGTTAAAGGTCAGTGCTCTTGCCTTGAATCGATACAAAGACAGAAATGGGATGCTCTTTCTTCCCTTTATTTTGGATAGCAACTATAGTTTCCAGGATCAAACCTACGCCTTAGGAGTTCTACTCTCTTCTCTGATTCAAATCTTTTCTCACACCAACAACCTCAAAAACAGTGTTCGATGGAATCCTGAGCTGGTTAGTTCCGTCTATCTGTTTTACGGCAACATCTGCGACCCCCTCATTGCCGACCATGCGCAAGTGCCATGGAAAGACCTGCTGGACCTTTGCTGGGGCTAGATGAAGGTAGAAGGTAGAAGGTAGAAGGTAGAAGGTAGAAGGTAGAAGGTAGAAGGAATTCAATTACGAATTACGAATTACGAATTACGAATCGTAAATTTAGAATTTAGAAATTAGAATTTAGAATTATTTTATTCAGCTATTTCAGAATATAATTCATTGACATTCAATTACATAAATTGCCACGTCTCTTTAGGGCGTGGATTAAGATTGCCCCCCGAAACCCAAGGGCTTTAGCCCAAATTTATTATAATGTCACCCCTTTGGGGTTCTTCTTACTTCTTGGGTTATCGCTTTGCTATAGTAATGCCACCCCTTCGGGGTTATTTAAAAGGCGGAAGGCGGATTTCGACTTTCGACTTTTTTGGGTTCGTAATTCGTAATTGATATTCAACAGATTAATACAACGTTGTGAAAAAAATCATATCAGATTTTAACGATTTTTACATTTTCACAATTTTCCGTCTAACAATTTGATCATTCATAAAATGGATCTCAACGATGTAGATTCCGGAAGGGAATTGATCTAGCTCCACAAAATCAAGGTTCTCCTTTTGTGAATTTAATATCATACCATTGAGAGACAACAATTTAATTTCTTTAACAATAATATCTTTGTTGAAAACAAGAGAGATATTATCCGATGTGGGATTCGGATAAATTAGTAGTTCAGACTGATCTTCAGATGGTTCATCAATTCCTACTGTATTGACGAAAATAAAATAAAAAGGGGCTCCCGACTTCTGACATCCTTTTGAATCGGTTACAGTAGCATGGTACACAATAGTGGTATCCGGTTTAGCCCAAAATCCCATTGCTAATGTCGTGTCACTCAATCCGTGAGAGGGTGACCAGACATATGAATAATCCCCAAATCCGCAGCATATATTAGGTATAAAATTGAGATAAACTGAATCTCCCTTATTAATTGTGAATTCATATATTATTAAATGTACTCCAAAAAGAGAGGTTGTTAAGAGAATTGTGTCCATACTTTGAGAACCGGCAGCATCTGTAACTGTTAAATAAAAAGTTATTGATTCTTCCAGGAAACTACCATTATAAATAAAATTGGGATTCGCTGCCGTAGTATCATCAAGCATGTGAGAAGCATATATGAATGGCATAGACTGTAGTTGAGTTGGAATCGGATCCATACTCCACAGATAGGTATATGGCGGTGTTCCTCCTATAGCCGTAGGATTACCACCAAATTGAACAACCGAATCGGGGGAACATCTGTGTATATCCGCTCCCGCATCAGCATTACATTGTGTATATCCAAAATGAAACCCAAAAAAACAAACTAAAAACAATGTAAAATGTTTCATAAAACCGACATTCCGAAATCCGAAATCCGAAATCAAAACTTAAATCCTATTCCCAGATTATAAACCGATTGACTAATGATGCTGTTGGTTATTTCTTTATTTTCAGGTTTAGAGTAAAACGC
Source organism: Bacteroidota bacterium (assembly GCA_029570835.1). Taxonomy (GTDB): domain Bacteria; phylum Bacteroidota; class Bacteroidia; order Bacteroidales; family WCHB1-69; genus UBA5429. The sequence goes on along the minus strand of JAKPTX010000092.1, from coordinate 37,473 downwards.
ATTGTAGCCAAAATCCAGGGTGAAGCGCCACAGATCGACACCGACACCTACTTCATAACCCACTTCAAAGGGATTCATCAACTGATCAACATACTCACTGTTAGTGGAAATTCTATAGCCCAGTTTTGCACCACCAAAGATTCTGAGGTTAAAATCCCGAGCTTTCAGAATTTTAATTCCTACTCCAACAGGTAGAATCAGGTAATGATTCTTTGCCTGAATATTGGTTTGAATCTCATCTAACATGAGGTCAAAATCTAAACTGCGGAAAGAATAAAGGATCTCCGGTTGAAAATAGAAACGTTTCCCTATTCTGAAAAAAAATCCTAACTCGAATCCAGGTTCAAATGAGGATCTAAAGTTTTCATTGAAGTAAATTTTATTGAAGTGGAGCGACGTTTTAGGACCGAACCACCCTCTATCTCCCCCCCAATTATTTTTATTTAATAAAAGAGAAGAAGCTGATAATGAATAAGTTACACCTATAAAAAGGAGCGATAAAAACGCAATTTTGCGCAAACTATTGGACTTCATATCGTTGTAGATTACAAATTCTACTAATAATAACGTTAAAGATTATCTTTTTGTTACATCTCAATCTCAAAAACCCAAGCACCTTTCGATTTAATGGCAGAAAAAGGGATCAAGGAGGTATCAATAATGAGTTGGTTGTTGACATATTTCCAGGGTAATGCCATTCCCTTAAGATCTAAAAATCGAACTTTTGCATTTTCTTTAGGTTTTTCAACAGGGAGAACCAACTGATGATCAGGATATTTCAAAGTGATGGCATACAACTTTCCGGGCTGAGTTGTGTAAGCAATATAGGGCTTTTCACAAAAGTAAACTCCCAACAGTCCGGGTCGCGATCCTGCACTCTCCGGAGTTTGAAAATATTGAGCAGGAATCACCTGTTTCTCCTGATTGGGATAACTCCAATAGAGGATCGCCTTAGCTTCGTGAGTTTTCTCCTCATATTCAATTTTGATATCGTACTGTTTTCCTTTTTCCAGACGAATAGAACCTTTTAAGGCTTGAGAACGCTCAGCTTCCTGAGCATTACTGTCAGAGTTTTCAGCCAATACCCGATTTGAAAATATCTTCTTCCCGTCGATCCAAAGTGTCATAAACTCATCCGCCTTAGCTTCAAAGAGATACTCTCCTGACACAGGCGCCAACAGTTTCCCCTCCCATCGAATCTGAAAATGATCATAAGTCATCTCTTTATCCGGTGCATTTCTCACCCAATTGAAGTTGATTTGAGGATCGATTCTTGTCAATTCCAGCCCTATGGTTTCATAAAAACGGGTGTAAGGTCTGGACCCATAAATCGCTTCTCCATTGATTTTCAACCAATTACCTAAGTCAAGCAAGCGTTCTTGTTGCAACAATGGAATCTGACCATCTGCTGCGGGACCAACGTTCAAAGTCATCCCTCCACCGGCAGCGACCAGCTTGGCAAAATGTTGAATCAACTCTTCAGAAGTAAGGTAATTGGACAAAGGTTCATTGCGATTCAATCCAAAAGAACGACCTAAACCACGACACTCCGCCCAGGGACGGGTCGTATCAGAAATTCCGGAGCTGTATTCAGGGGTTTTATAACCATAATCGGCACCACTCCCCCATCGGTCGTTAACAATCGCTTCCGGACCAACCGTATTGTAATACCACGCAATCAACTCTTCAGCATGCCATTGCTCGGCACTGTTAAGCCACTCCCCATCCGTAAACAAAACGGAAGGTTTATATCTCCCAATTAACTCTTTAAACTGGGGAATCATATAGTTTTCTACGTAATTTCCTATAGAATCCGGAGAATCCACATACCAGGTGTGGAGCGGATTGCGCCATTCAGGCAAAGAGTAGTAAAAGCCCATCTTCAATCCTTGAGCTCTTACTGACTGAGTCAACTCTTCCACAATATTGCGTTTCGGACCACCCACAACGCTATTGAAATCAGGCTTTTGAGGAGAATCCCACAAACAATATCCATCATGATGTTTAGTTACCAGCAGCACATATTTTGCTCCGGCATCTTTAAACAGTTGCGCCCACTCATCAGGATTAAAAAGTTCCGCTTTAAACAGTTTGTCAAAATCCTCATATTTAAAATCTTCACCATAATTCTTTTTCATGAACTGCACTCTGGCCGTATCATTCACCATTAACCCACGATAATACCACTCGCCATATTGTTCCGGACCGGAATAGGAAGGCACGGAATAGAGTCCCCAGTGAATAAAAATACCCAATTTAGCATCTCCAAACCATTGAGGATAGCCTCTTTCCCGGATCGATTCCCAGTTCGGTTGTACTTGAGAAAAGAGCCAAACCGGGATCAATAAAAAAATAAAGAAAAAACTTCTTTTCATTATATAAAAATTATAAAAAATGTTCTGCCATTCGATTCATCTCCACAGCAACCGAATTTCTATCGTATAAAATACCGTGAAGCGTCTCTACAATAGGAAGCGGGTACTCCACTTGTTTACTCAGTAGGTGAATACAATGAAGCGCATAATATCCTTCTGCGATCATTTGCATTTCAATTTGTGCAGTACGAACAGAAAAACCTTGTCCGATCATTTTCCCAAAAAGTCTATTTCGACTGTGAGGTGAGTAGCATGTTACCAACAGGTCTCCCAAATAAACGGAAAGAGAGCCATTGCGATCAGCTTTAGGGTATAAGTGGTTTACAAACCCATCCGCTTCTTTGACACAATTTGCAATATAGGCAGCCAGGAAGTTATCCCCAAAACCTAATCCGGAATAGATTCCTGCTCCTAAAGCATATATATTTTTCAAAACCACTGATAGTTCAATTCCCATCATATCATTGGAAGTGGTAGTTCTTACATATCTGCTTTTAAAAAATTTAGCAACCAGTTCAGCTAATTCAGGATTTGCTGAAGCAGCAGTCAGAAAAGTCAATCTCTCCTGCGCAATCTCTTCCGCGTGGGAAGGACCACTGATTAAGGACATATTTGAGAGCGGAACTTCAAAATGCTCTCTAAAATAATCTGTAATTAGCTGATTGGTTTCCGGGATGATCCCCTTCACCGCAGAAATAATCTTTTTCCTTTTGAAAACCCCTTTAGGAAGAGTTGAAAATGTTTCATATAAAAAAGCGGAAGGAGTTACAATCACAATATAATCCGATTTCGTAATCACATATTTTAAGTTATGATTCATTTTAACATCCCCATGATTAAAATGAACCGAGCTCAAATAGAGCGGATTATGCCCATATTTAGAGATTCCCTCCTCAATTTCAGGTTCTCTCACCCACCAATTGATATGTTTTAAATTCTCAGATAAAATTTTAGCAATTGCTGTCGCCCAACTTCCCCCACCGATAATTCCAACCCGATATCTCATTTTTCCCTTTCTTCTTTTGGGTACTCGCTCTGTTTCAATAAGTTCCGCCTCCTCATTGCCATTCTGATTGTTCTGATCTATTTTTTTCTCTTCAATTAATTCCATCAATTTTTCCTCATTCATCATACTCAAACCTATTACTTTTCAATAAGGCTGCAAAAATAGTACTATTTTAGATAAGAATCCTTATTTTGTGTTAAAAAATGTTAACTTGAATATTTTCATTCTTTTTTCTTTTTTATAATTAAATAAAAAAAGGGGGGATGCAAAGACTCCCCCACTTTTCAAATCACTAACGTAGTTTTTTATTTTTGAGGTTCACAGAAAATCTGGAATTGATCATCCCCGAAACAGTCAATCTGAATCACTTGATCTTTAGAGTAGTCGCCTGCAAGGATCACCTTAGAAAGTTCATTCAAAATTTTCTTTTGAATCACTCTCTTCAATGGTCTGGCACCATATATAGGATCATAACCCAATTCTCCCAACAGATCCAGTGCATATTTTGAAAAGTTTACACGAATTCCTTGTTCTTCCAGCAATTCATTCAATCCGTTGAGTTGTAACTTGATAATCTCCTTAATCTCCTTTTTGGACAGAGGCTGGAACATTACTATTTCATCAATTCTGTTGATAAACTCAGGTGGTAATGTCTTCTTCAATAAGTTGGTTACCTCCGCCTTGGTCTTTTCAAAGATCTCTTCTCCGTTCTCCTCAGTATAGTTCGAATAATGCTCCTGAATAATGGGAGATCCCAAATTGGAGGTCATAATGATGATCGTATTCTTAAAATCTGCTGTTCTCCCTTTATTGTCGGTCAATCGACCATCATCCAACACTTGCAATAGTGTATTAAAGATATCGGGGTGTGCTTTTTCGATCTCATCAAACAGCACCACAGCATACTTTTTACGACGTATCTTTTCAGTCAACATCCCTCCCTCATCATATCCCACATATCCGGGAGGAGAACCAATCAATTTAGAGATGGAATGTGCTTCCTGAAACTCACTCATATCCAATCTAATCAAAGCTTCTTCAGTATTGAACAGGTACTCTGCCAATGCTTTAGCCAGCTCTGTCTTCCCAACTCCGATAGTTCCCATAAAGATAAAAGAACCAATCGGTCTTTTGGGATCCTGAAGTCCCGCCTTATTTCTTCTGATAGCATCTGCAACTGCTGTTATCGCCTCATCTTGTCCCACCACTCTTTTATGTAACTCCTCCTCCAGATGCAGCAGTTTATTCTTCTCACTCTGCATCATTTTAGTTACCGGAATACCTGTCCAGCGTGAAACCACATCAGCGATATCTTCACTATCCACCTCTTCATCAATCAAGGCACCTGAAACTTGCAGTTCTTTTAATTCTTCTTGTAGTTCTTCAATTTTATTTTCAGCAGATTTGATCAAACCATATCTCAGTTCCGCCACTCTGCCATAATTCCCTTGACGTTCCTGTTCGTTTGCTTCCCACTTATATTGTTCGATATCTACTTTCAACTTTTGAATCTGATCTACTACCTCTTTTTCTGCATTCCACTTCATGTAGAGACTATTTCTTTCCTCTTGCAATTCCGCAAGGGTTCTGTTGAGTGACTCGTTCTTAGCCTCATCATTTTCGCTCTTAATCGCCTCTTTTTCAATCTCCAACTGTCTGATTTTTCTCTCCAGTTCATCCAATTCTTCGGGCATGGAGTTGATTTCCAGCTTTAATTTAGAAGCTGCCTCATCAATCAGGTCGATCGCCTTGTCGGGCAAGAAACGATCGGTAATATACCTTTGTGAAAGCTCAACAGCCGCGATGAGCGCTTCATCCAAAATCTTCACCTGATGGTGATTTTCGTAGCGTTCTTTCAAACCTCTCAAAATAGAGATAGCCGAATATTTATCCGGTTCTTCAATCCTCACCGGTTGAAATCTTCTTTCCAGCGCTTTATCCTTTTCAAAATACTTCTGATACTCATTGAGTGTAGTCGCTCCAATCGATCTTAAATCACCTCTTGCCAAAGCAGGTTTCAAAATATTCGCTGCATCCATAGCTCCTTCACCGGTAGCTCCCGCTCCCACCAAAGTGTGGATCTCATCAATAAAAAGGATAATCTCCCCATCTGACTCTATCACCTCATTGATTACATTCTTGAGTCGTTCTTCAAACTCTCCTTTGTACTTCGCACCGGCAATCAGTGCTCCCATATCCAAAGAATAGAGCTTTTTTGTTTTTAAATTTTCAGGGATATCCCCTGTTACCAAACGATGAGCTAATCCTTCCGCAATGGCAGTTTTACCCACACCCGCCTCTCCAATCAAGATCGGGTTGTTTTTGGTTCTTCTCGACAAAATTTGAAGTACCCTACGGATCTCCTCATCCCGTCCAATCACAGGATCCAGTTTACCCTTACGGGCAGCCTCATTCAAATTGGTTGCATATTTATTCAATGCATTGTAGCTATCCTCTGCACTCTCTGAAGTCGCTTTACTTCCCTTTCTCATCTCCTCAATCACAGATTTGATATTTTTCTCTGTAATGCCTGCATCTTTTAAAATTTTGGATGCATCATCGTTAGCCATAAAAACTCCATAAAAAAGATGCTCCAAAGAAACAAACTCATCTCCTAACTCGTGACTGAAAGCAACTGCTCTCTGCAGTGCAGTATGAAAAGAGTTTGATAAAAAAAGATCGTCCCCGGTTCCTTTAGGTATTGACTCCAACTGTTTTTCGACTACTTGTGAAATCATTTTGGGATTTGCATCCATTTTTTTGATCAAATAGGGAATCACATTGTGATCTATATTAATCAGCGCTTTCAAGATGTGCAAATTGTCAATCCGTTGATGCTTTTCGTTCAACGCATTCATTTGAGCCAATGCAATAACCTCTTGTGTTTTAAGCGTTAAATTATTAAAATTCATATTCCTTCTTTCTTTATTAAATGTTATACATCTATACCGATGCAAAGAGTTTGCCATCTCATAAAAATGACAAATTGTCAGTCAATAAAAAAAGGGAAACTAAACAGTTACAGGTTCTTTACGTTCTCCTGTTCTCATCTGAACCAAAGTGATCCCAAGCAATACAATAACGATACCCAATAGTTTATTCCAGGTAATCTGCTCATTTAACCATGCAAATGAAAGAACGGCTGTAACTGCAGGAATCATATTGGAAAAAATGCTGGTTCTGGCTGTACCAATAGCTCGTAATGCATAAAGGTAGAACATAAAAGCAAAAGAGGAACAGAAAACAGCCAGGAGAAGGAGCGGAATCAAATTGGAAAGCACAAAAAGGTTTTGAAATTGAGTCGATAATGCTTGATCAGAGTTGGTTAGGAATAACAACGGAGTAAACACTACCAAGGCGATCAAATTCTGCCACGTGATGACCAGCAGAGGTGGATATTCAGAAGGAATTTTCTGCAATACATAATTATAACAAACAGCGCTAATCACAGCTCCAAAAGCAAATAGAATCCCCAAAAGATTCATGTTGGCACTCATTAGAGAGGGGAAAAGCATAATCAAAATCCCTACCACAGATATGACGACACCAATAAAGTTGAGTCGGGTCAATTTTTCTTTCAAAAAATAGTATGCGACAATAGCGATAAAGAGGGGAATAGTCGAAATGATCACAGAAACCACGGAAGGGTCAGACCATTTTAAGCTGTATGTTTCAAAAACAAAATAGATAACCGGCTCAAACAAAGAGAGGACAATAAAAAGGAGCCAAACAGATTGAGGTAAAAAAAACTTTTTCTTATACACGAAAAGTCCCATTATCACAAAGATAATAGAGGAGAGAAATAATCTAAAAAAAATGATCGAAATAGGAGCAAAGGAGTCCAGCAAATATTTAGTCAACACAAAAGAGGATCCCCAAAACAGCATTGACATGAATATTGCCAAATAAGGAACCAGCTTTCGCATAATAAATCGAGTCAAAATGGGAAGAGGACGAATCTATCATCAAAAACCATTCAATTCTTACTCCTGAGGAATTTCTTCAGTTTGCTCAGTGTCCGGAATAGAAGGTCTCAAACTTTTTGCTTCGTTTCTTACGATAATTGCTATAGTCAAACACAAAACCATAATCACTGCAGCAATAGTCCAGGTTGCTTTTTCTAAGAAATCCGTCGTACGTTTAACACCCAACACCTGGTTTTGTCCGGCAAAATTGGAAGCTAAACCACCTCCTTTAGAGTTTTGAATAAGAATAATGAAGCCCAATAATAGGCTTGCTAAAATAATCACAATAACAAGTAGAGTTACCATAATATAGGTCAGTTTTTATTTATTAATTATCTTTATTTTTAATCCTTTTTATTTGGTCTGCAAAATAACTACTTTTTTCTGGAAAAAGCAAGCCCAATTTTTTAAACATTTTTGTAGCCTTCCCAACATACCCCTGTTCGGCGTAAATATTTGCTAATGTTTCACTTATGGGTTCAAAAGCCTCTTCACTCGGATTTGTTTCATAATTTATGGTAGCATCATGGCGTTCCGGAGAGAAGATCATTTTCGGAGGATTTTTTGTAAATTGTGTAATCAGCAAGTCAATCTCTTGATGCTCATCCGACTTAGTTGGTTGTTGCGTTGGTGCAGGTTTAATTTTGGGTACTCCTTGCAATATTTCATCCTGAAATTTAGGTAAATCAACTTGCATTCTGAGGAGTGTTGCTCTATGAGGTAAGGTGAGAAGTAGTTTCGATTTCTTTTTTTCGAAATCTCTCAATTTATAATCCTGTAAAATCCTAAGATAGAAGAGATTTACAACTGAAGATGCCGGAAAACGGTAATGTAAATCCTCCATTTTTTTCACTATCTCACTGCGGTCTCCGTAGATACCGGGAAAATAGTTTAAAAAATTAAAATGGATCAATTTACTCATACTTTTACCAGTTAACAAAGGCTTTATTAAAGATCTCTTCACTAATCGCTTCATTGATTTGGGCAACCAATCCCGCTTCAATAGAGGTAAAACTCAAAGAACTCAAATAATCTACATAGCGTGAAATAGTCTGTTCAAAATTTTGCGTTTCATCAAATCTGTTAGTGAAGCGAACCCGTACTCCAATAGTGAGACGATTCATCGCAGCCATATCATTGCCTTGTATGGCAACCGGTGTGATGGAATAGGTAATAATCTCTCCTGTCAGCGTATAGTCCGCATTTTGTTCATTCACCACCATCAAGGGAGTTTGATTCCGGATACGATCTTTAACCGCATCGGTAAACTCTTGAGAAAGGGTTGGATTTACCAGGGGAGCATTATTAGGAAAAACCCCTACATAAGCTGTTTTAGCTTCAGGATGTACACTGCCACCGGTCAATGAAACGCTCATTCGCATCCCGCAAGAAAGAATCAACGAGACTATCAAAATTCCCAGCAGGGAAAAGAAAAATTTTCTTCTTCTACGATATCCCATAATCTTTGATTTTTCTGTACAATGTTCGTTCCGATATACCCAACTCTTCTGCTGCCAATTTGCGTTTGTTTCCATGTTTTTCCAAAGCCCTTCTGATCAACTCTTTTTCAACGTTCTGAATAGAGAGTGGAGCATCATCCAACACCGAATCCTCAGCAGTTACTTCCTCAACCACATGTTCCACTTCATGTGTTACTTCCGGAAGGGTATAACCGGAAGAGTGGTTCTCTATAGCATAATCGGAAAACTCAATAGGTGCTCTTTGTGAAACATTCGAATAGCCTCCACCACTCATCTCCGATACAATCTGCTTTAACTCTGAAACCTCTTTTTTGAGATCAGTCAAAAACTTATAGATAATCTCCCGTTCAAAAACACCCGGAACGGCAGGATCATTTTCATTGTGAATTAAAGCCGGAAAATTAGAAACCTGAGGTGCTACCAGATATTTCTGTAACACCTCACGTTCTATCAACCGATTACTTTCAATAATGGAGATCTGTTCAGTAACATTCCTCAATTGTCTGATATTTCCCGGCCAGCTGTATGATTTCAGCAAAGCGACCGCATCATCCGTTAGCTGAAGGGCCGGAACTCTATACTTCAAAGCAAAGTCTGAAGCAAATTTGACAAAAAGAAGGTAGATGTCATCTTTACGCTCTCTTAAGGGAGGTACATGAATAGGGATTGTATTTAATCTATAGTACAGATCTTCCCTAAACTTCCCCCTTGCAATCCGGTCAGCAATATTCACATTGGTAGCAGCAACCACTCTCACTTTTGTCTTGAGCACTTGTGATGATCCTACTCTCATATACTCACCATTTTCAAGTACACGAAGTAGTCTTACCTGAGTTGCCAATGGAAGATCAGCCACTTCATCCAAAAAGATCGTTCCCCCATTAGCTACTTCAAAATAACCTTTTCTCATCTCAGAAGCACCTGTAAAAGATCCTTTTTCATGTCCAAACAACTCGGAATCTATGGTTCCTTCCGGAATGGCTCCGCAGTTTACTGCGATATATTGCCCATGTTTATTCAGACTATTCTCATGAATAATTTTAGGAAAACTCTCCTTCCCTACTCCACTTTCACCTGTAATCAATACTGACAGATCGGTGGGAGCCACTTGAATTGCCGTATTGATCGCATTATCCAGCATAGGATCGAACCCAATGATTCCAAAACGTTGTTTTACAGCCTGAACAGCAGAATTCATAATCTGAGAATATTCTATTTTGAGACAGTTTAATGATTAGTTCCAGGCATTTAATGGTCTGTGCGACATAAATGCTTTTACTCTTTCAGCCACACTTTGAATTACCTCTTCATTGTCAATATTGCTAATCACCTCATCAATAAGGGCAACAATGGTTTCCATTTCATGCTCTTTTAATCCTCTGGAAGTAACAGCGGGTGTTCCCACTCTGATACCTGAAGTACTGAAAGGAGTTCTGCTATCAAAAGGAACCATATTTTTATTAATAGTAATATGAGCCTGATCCAAAACATTTTCAACTTTTCTTCCTGTGATATCGGGGAATTTAGTTCTTAAGTCGATCAACATTAAGTGGTTATCAGTTCCACCGCTGATTACTTTATATCCTCTAGCTACAAATGCTTTACACATTGCTTGAGCATTTTTTCTTACCTGATGCAGATACTCTAAGTACTCATCTGAAAGGGCTTCTTTGAATGCCACCGCTTTAGCAGCGATAACATGCTCTAGTGGTCCACCTTGTACACCGGGGAATACGGCACTATCCAACAATTGGGACATCATTCTTATTTCTCCCTTATTGTTTGTTAATCCCCAAGGATTTTCAAAATCTTTACCCATCATAATCAATCCACCTCTTGGTCCACGAAGTGTTTTGTGAGTAGTAGTGGTTACAATGTGACAGTAAGGTATCGGATTATTCAACAATCCTCTTGCGATCAATCCTGCAGGGTGAGCAATATCTCCCATTAAAAGAGCACCAACTTTATCAGCGATCTCTCTCATTCTTTTCCAATCCCAATCTCTTGAGTATGCAGAAGCACCACCAATAATCAATTTGGGGTTTTCGCGAAGAGCTACCTCTTCCATAATGTCATAATTGATCAAACCGGTATCCTCATCAACGGTATATGCAACCTGACGATATAAAATTCCTGAAGAGTTTACAGGAGAACCGTGTGATAAGTGCCCACCGTGTGATAAATCCAATCCCATGAATACATCACCGGGTTTCAAGCAAGTCATCAACACTGCCATATTCGCTTGTGCACCGGAGTGAGGTTGTACGTTAGCCCATTCAGCACCAAACAATTCTTTAGCACGATCAATCGCTAATTGTTCTGTTTGATCCACAATCTGACAACCACCGTAATATCTTCTATTCGGATATCCTTCAGCATATTTATTAGTTAAAATTGAACCTTGTGCTTCCATTACCTGGTCAGTTACAAAGTTTTCAGATGCGATCAATTCAATTCCATTGGTTTGACGTGCACGTTCCTGCTCAATCAAATCAAAAATAATTTCGTCTCTTTTCATTGCCATTTTTTGTGTTTAAATTAAGTAAAATTTTTATTCGTATAACTGTTTTTTTCTTCCAAATTGATAAGCGATATAGCCACCTAAATAGACCGGTGTAGGAGCGTTAAAAGCCATCTGTTGGAGAGGAGGAAAGAGAGAGTCCAACTGAACTCCCACAGCAAAAGCTCTGATCCTGTCTCTCCTTTGACTAAAGTCAAAAACCAAACCTGCCTTTCCAAAAACACCCGGTCTGAACGCCAATTTATGAAAACGTTCATAAAAAGGGGCTCCTCCTATAATATTGGTGAGATCGTGTATCTCAGGATTATACCTTTCAGTAACCCGAATTATATCATAGCCCCCCGGGGCATAATAAGCAATTTCTAAATAGGTAGGCAGTCCAATTCCTAAGGTAAAACCGGTAGACAGGTTAAAATCGATACTGACTCCCCCCCAATATGGCTTTTTAAAAACTGTCTTCTGATAAGTGTAACCCGTTCTCAAAAAAAATAGATCATACAACTTACCATAACTGTATGCTCTTGCCCCTTCATAGGAGAAATTAGTACCTCTAACGGCCTTAATATGATTAGAGTAGAGAAAAGAAATATCTAACACATGCTTATCCGCAAACTGGGTATGCCATCCACGTTGATACCCAACTCCCACTCCATCGGTATTCACATAAAAAGCAAAAGTATGATCGGAAACATAAATATCCTCAATCTCAACCTCCCCGGCATCTTGTGAATAAAGAGGGAAAATGAGCCAATTCAATATCAGTAGCAAAAAGAGTTTGTTCCGACCAAGCATAATTCAAGCAAAATACAAAAGAAAAGTGAATTAGAGTGAATTATCCTCTACCTTTTCTATTTTATGGTATGTATAATGACCGTAAGCAGCACATTTTTGACGAGTTGCACATGCTGAAACCAGTAAAACTACCATTAAAAAAGCTCCAATTATTACAATATTTCTTTTCATTTTCGTTTTATATTTAATTTTGCAAAGATAAATAAATTTAATGTTCATTTTGACCCCATTTTCAAAACTAATTAAAAGCAAAGTTAAAACTCTAATTATCAGTATATTAACATTGTTTTTCTCATTATTTTTCAATGTGAGTGGATCTCTTTTTTGCCAAAATGACACATTAAAATCAGGCATTTTTGACAATTATGACGTGAAATCTTATCCCATATATGTTAAAACTGATTCAACTTCTATTTTATTGTGGAATATGATATTAAAAAAAAGGGGGGAGGACAATCATATCACCTGGGAAAATTATCAGCTCCTCATACCTAAAGTGATCCTCCATTTTGAAAACGAGGGGTATCCTTTTGCCTCTGCGGAGATTGTTAATATGGAGCTGCTCGAAGATACCGTGTGGCTCACCTCCCGAATCACCAAAGGGGAATATATAGTATTTGACTCCATCATCAATAAGGGAAACCTCAAACTGAATCACCACTATATGGAAGCCTATTTCAGATACAAGATGGGAAAGAAATACCGGGAAAAGGTGGTTCAAAAAATTCCGAAACTGATCCGGGAGATTCCCTTTGCTGAAGAAACAGCCCCCTTTGGGGTTGAGTTTCAATCTGACAAAGCGCTCCTTTACCTCTTTCTTGATGAACGAAAAATGAGTCAGGCAGACGGGGTTATTGGATTTGCTCCAGTCAATGAAAAAACCGGCAAAATTGGATTTAGTGGAGAACTCAAACTAAGATTGGTTAATCGGGTTCAGGTGGGTGAAGATCTTTACCTGGAGTGGAGAGCCCCTGAACCCCGCTCACAGCTACTCAATGTACAGACTATTTTTCCTCATATCTATACCACTCCATTGGGGATTGAGGCTCTATTTCAACTGGACAAACAGGACACCAACTATCTAAAACTCAATTTCGGAGGAAGTATCCGCTACACCTTCAACAATAACAACCACGTAAAAACATCAATCCTTTGGGAAGAGTCGAGCAGTATTGGAAAATCTGCTAAGCAGGAAGCAGAATCCTACACACCTTATCCCGAATATTCTAAGGTGATGTACGGAGCTTCACTCCTACTCCGGGATATTGACTACATTTTCAATCCCAGTAAGGGCTACCGTCTGGACGTAGAAGGATCTGTTGGCACACTGAAAGAACATTACAGCAATTCAAAAGCAATACGCTACCACATTTCCAGTAGCGGTGAAGGTTATCTCCCCCTTTGGAAAAAATGGATACAAGTCATTGGATATAAAACGGGATTTATCTTGGGTGAACAGATCTACCAAAACGAACTTTTCAGATTGGGAGGATTTCGAACATTACAAGGATTTGATGAGCAATCGATTTGGGCAAGCGGTTATCTGTTTGGAAATTTTGAGTGGAGATATCTTTACGAAAAACGATCCTATATCAACCTTTTCTTTAATGGAGGCTGGTATGAGAGAAAAACAGAAGGAAAATACAGTCGCGATTTTCCTTTTGGATTTGGTGCCGGGATTGCATTCAATACCAAGGCTGGATTATTTCAATTCAGTTATGCGTTAGGCAAACAAAAAGGAAATCCAATCTCATTTAAAACCGGTAAGATACATTTTGGACTCACCGTGATGTTTTAAAAAGAAAAAAAGTATATATTTGCAGGTTTGAAAATTAACTAATTACTATTATACCATGAGAAAACGAATCTTGCTAATTATCACGGTGTTAGCGTTTATTTTACCCAACTCACTCCGTGCACAAGATCTTCCTGTTAATTGGAATTTTAATGTAAAAAAACTGAATGACTCCATTGCTGAGCTCCAATTTAATGCCAAAATTAAAGAAAAATGGCATCTATTTGCACTGGTGCACAAGGGAATGGAAATGCCATTGGTGATTGAATTCAAACCTTCACCTCAATACCAATTGGTTGGAAAAATCAATGAACCAAAACCGATCGTTTCTTACGATCCTGTATTCAAAGATACTTCCAAATACCACGAAAAAACTGCTCAGTTTAAACAAAGGATAAAGGTTAAAACCAATACTCCATTTGAACTGAAAGGAGAACTTTCCGGACAAGCCTGCATTGATGGCAAATGTGTGGCTATCGATCGTGATTTCATCTTTAAAGTTTCGGGTTTTGAAAATCTTATAGTTTCAGTCACCGATGAAAGTTCCGTTACAGATAATACAGTTGCTGACGAAAATGCACAAGTTCAAGCAGACACAACCAGTGAGCAATCATTCACCCCTGTTGAGCGTGAAAAAGAGGAAGAAGAATCTTTGTGGCTCTTCTTTTTGGTAGCAGTTGCAGGAGGTTTCGCAGGTTTATTGATGCCTTGTGTATTCCCGATGATTCCTATGACTGTCTCCTACTTCCTCAAAATGGAGAAAAAATCTAAATTTTATGCTTTGGTTTTCGGAGCTTCTATTGTGGTGATCTTTATCATTGTTGGAATTGGACTCTCCTTAATTTTTGGACCCGATTTTGCGAATATTATCAGTACGCATTGGATTCCTAACTTGCTGTTTGCCTTGATTTTTATCATCTTTGCGATCTCTCTATTTGGTTACTTTGAAATTGCTTTACCCAGCAGCTGGATCAACAAATCATCCAAAATGGAGAGCAGAGGCGGTATCATAGGCGTATTTTTTATGGCTTTAACCTTAGTACTGGTTTCGTTCTCTTGTACACTACCGATTGCGGGTGCTGTTGCATTGAGTTCTGCCGGTGGCTCTTTCATTAAACCGATTATCGGAATGTTGGGATTCTCACTCGGTATTGCCGTACCGTTCACCCTGTTTGCCTTCTTCCCCGGCTTGTTAAAATCAGCACCAAAATCAGGAGGATGGATGAATACACTCAAAGTGGTATTGGCGTTCATCGAGTTGGCTTTTGCACTGAAATTCATCAACGTACCGGATCAAACTTACCACTGGGGAATCCTAGACCGTGAGGTTTATTTGGCTGCATGGATCGTAATATTCTCCTTGATGGGTTTCTATCTGTTGGGTAAAATTAAATTCCCTCATGATGATGATATGCCGGTTCAAAGAAGCTGGTTCCGCTTTTTCTCTGCTATTGCCACATTTACCTTTGTAGTTTATCTCATTCCGGGTATGTGGGGTGCACCTCTTAAAGCAATCTCGGGCTGGTTACCTCCTATCACCACACAAGATTTTGATGTAAACAAAATTGTAAGGGAAGAGGTTGAAATGTTGAGCTTTACATCTATTGGAGATGGAGAAGAACAACAAATGACTGAAACTCCTAAATATGGCGATAAATTAAAACTGCCTTTCGGTATTAAGGGGTATTTTGATTACCAACAGGCTATACGCGTATCCAAAATTGAAGGACGTCCACTCTTTGTGGATTTCACCGGACATGGTTGCGTCAATTGTCGTAACGTTGAAAATGCGGTTTGGAAAGATCCACGGGTAAAGAAAATGTTTGCGGAACAGTTCGTAGTTGCAGCACTTTATGTGGATGATAAAGTGATTGAGCTCAATCCGGAAGATTATATCAAAGATGCTGACGGTAATGAAATCATAAAACTGGGTAGGAAAAATATGTATATCCAAAATACCATTTACAAAGAAGCTTCTCAACCCTGCTACTTAGTCTTGGATCACGATGGTTCCGTATTGGTTGGACCACTGGAATATGAGTTGGATCCTGATAAATATTTGGAATTTCTGGAGTCCGGGATTGCAGCTTATAATAAAAAACATGGGCTAAAATAAAAAATGTCAGTTTTTTTTAACATCTTAGGATTTGCACCTCACCAGTACGCTTGGTTAGCTACCGGTGGGGTTTTCCTCTTTTTTTCAATTTGGTTTCACCTGCATGATAAAAAAGGATTGGCACTGCTTTTCCTTACTTTGACTGCTTTTTCCATTTACACTTTTGCAGCTTTACTGGATCCCTTCCTCAATCTGTGGGATGAACGTTTTCATGCTGTAGTCGCTAAAAATTGCATTGCTAATCCTTTGGAGCCCAAGTTTTACAATCATCCATTAGTTTTGGAAACCGACTATTTGAATTGGACTTGCGCACACATTTGGTTGCATAAACAACCCCTCTTTCTGTGGCAAATGGCACTCTCCATGAAACTATTCGGAGTGAATGAGTTTGCCTTACGGTTACCCAGTGTATTGATGGCAACTCTCTCTGTTCCAATAGGCTACCAAATTGCAAAACGAATCTTCAACAGTAGAATCGGGTATTATACAGCCCTCTCCATCACTTTTTCATGGTTTCTCATCGATTTAGTCAGTGGTGCAAGTGGAATTGATCACAATGATGTAGCTTTCTTTTTCTATGTAACCGCATCATTATGGAGTTTTGTTGAGTATATCTATTCGGATAGAAAAAGAGGATGGGTTATTTTAATCGGACTCTTTTCCGGCTGCGCAATTATGAACAAATGGCTAGCCGGACTATTGGTTTATTTTACTTGGGGAATTTATCTGTTGAGTACCTACGGATGGCGACTCAAAAAATGGAATTTAAGTCACTACCTCTCTGCATTGGTAATCACCATATTAGTATTTTTACCTTGGCAATTCTTTATCTTTTCTGCCTATCCGGATGCTGCACTTCATGAGTATGAGTACAATAACAGACATCTTTTTGAGCAAATTGAGTTCCAACGGACAGATTTCTTTTTCCATATTTTAAAAATTCCCTATTTATATTTGGGGAGCAAAATAAGTTATTCTGATGCCGGCAACAAGTTGGGAATTGTTACACTCATTTTCAATGCTCTTATTTTGTTGGCTGGTCTGATACGGATAGGATTTTTAATCAAAAAACGAAATATCAAAATCACATTATACAGCACGCTCATTTTTGTTTACCTCTTTTTCTCTATAGCCACAACCAAAATGCCTGCTTATCCCTTTATTGTGGGCATAATTTGGTTTATGAGTTTGGGCGTTGTGATTGACTGGATTGTAGAGAAGATCGGCGTTTGGATCACAAAACCAAAGTTTAGAATAGCTATTCAGATCATTGCACTTTTTTTGATCTCATGGTATATGTTTAACTTTACCAGAATTCGACAAATGCACACCTCATTGGCTTGGTGGAGACTAGATCAAATTGAAAACAGAGCCCGACTATTGAAAATTAAAGATCAACTCCCTGAAAATGCTATTCTGTTTAATGTTAGGGGTGATGAGAGACAGTACTATAATATGACTTTCTCTGAAGCCTGTTTTTATCTCGATCGGGACTGCTATCCTTTTGCCCCCTCCCAAGAGAGTTTGCAACGGGTTAAGGAAGCCGGTTTTATTCCGGTTTACTTTATCCATCATCCTATTCCCGATTATTGTCAGGATGATCCTGATGCACTCTACTTTGATATTGAATTATTAAACGATTTATAATGAAAATATCCAAATTACATCCCGTATTACAACTCCTGTTTTACTCTCTTTTAGCAGGTCTGTTGCTTGCTTTTTCCTGGTATCCTTACGGTCATGCCCTGCTTGTTTTTATTGCCTGGATTCCCCTTTTATTGCTCAGCGATCAGTTGCTTAAAGTAAAAGAAAGGTTTTATTTCTGGAACGCTTTTATTTATTCCTATCCTGCTTTTTTAGTTTGGAACGGGATCACTACCTGGTGGATCTGGTACTCTACTTCTGTAGGCTCCATTGCTGCAATAGCGCTCAATGCATTATTAATGAGTTTTCTTTTTTCATTTTGGCATCAGTTCCGAAAGATTAAAAAAGCCGCCTGGATCGACTATATTGCGTTGGTTTCATTTTGGTGTAGTTTTGAGTATTTGCATTTGAATTGGCAACTTGCCTGGCCCTGGCTCAATTTAGGAAATGTTTTCGCTCCTCAAACCGGATGGATTCAATGGTACGAGTATACCGGAACTTTCGGAGGTACCATCTGGATTTTTGCGGTCAACATCCTGCTTTATGAATTAGGAAAAAATTTAATTAGTTACCATAAAAGTCGTAAAGAGGTCACTGAAATTCAGCCGGCGAAAAGATGTGCTATCGTGCTGGGTATTGCCGCTGCAACGATGGTTATCCTCCCCCCTATTTTTTCTAAAGTCATACAAAAAAAATATCAAATTCCAAAAGAACAAGGTATCGAAGCTGTTATTGTACAGCAGAATACTGATCCCTGGCATGAACAGTACGGAATGAATAATCTGGAACATGTGCAACGTTTGGTTGAGGTTGCTTCGCCACTTTTGACTCCTAATACACAACTGCTAATTTGTTCTGAATCAGCAATTCCTCACAACCTCCCTGTTGTAAATCTTCTCAAAAATGATTTCCCAAAAAACAGATATGAATATTATGCCTTTCAATTGTTGGATTCTCTGATTGCACAGTATCCCAAGTTGAATCTGATTGCCGGTCTCTCTACCGCCGATTTCTACAATTATAAAGCTACTTCTACGGCACGACATCTTGAAGGCGATTACTATTATGATCTTTTCAACACTTCTGCTTGTTATAATCAAGGAGGAACGGCAGGAATTTACCACAAATGCAGGTTGGTGCCGGGTGTAGAAAAGATGCCCTACCCTAAACTATTTGGATTTTTAGAGTATTTTGTAATTGACCTGGGTGGCAGCACCGGATCATTGGGTGTGGATTCTTTTCAACGTGCATTTCCATTGGCAGGAACTAATCCTTTGATTCAAATTGGGGCTCCCATTTGCTACGAATCGGTTTATGGAGAACTGTTTGGAAAATTTGTTCTCAACGGCGCGCAAATCATGAGTGTGATCACCAACGATGCCTGGTGGAGCACTTCTCCCGGACACAGACAACATTTTGAGCTCTCCAAACTCCGTGCTATTGAAAGCAGGAAATATGTGCTTCGTTCCGCCAATACGGGAATATCCGCCTTTATCGATCCTTTAGGAAACAGTTCACAGGAAACCACTTACGGTACACGTATTGCGATTCGTGAAACAGTATATCCCAACGATGAAATCACCTTTTATGTAAAACATGGCGACTATTTAGCGCGTTTTGCCCTTGTTGTCAGCGCAGTGTTGGTATTGTTTCAAATTATCCTAACAATCAGGAATAGGGTTAGCAGGAAAAAGAGGTTGGTACGGTGATTTTTTATTAAAATTTAATTAAAATATTCTCAAAACTCGCACCAGTGGTGAGAGAAATTTAAAGAATAGGGTGCTAAAACCTGATTCTCACTCCACCAAACACATTAATTCCTGCCTGTGGAAAATAACCATCTTCGTAATAGGTTTCATTGCCAACGTAGGCTCTCCATAACCAGGCATTGCTTTCGTACTTAGTGTTGAAAACGTTATTTACACTAAAATAGAGCGAAAGATTAACTTTTTTGATCTTGGGAATGAGGTAGCTCAAGTTCAAATTAGTGACTGTATAAGGTTTTAAGATATGATTCTCATCCCCCCTATTGTCAATATATTGCTTGCTAACTACCTTAGTTACTATACCTAGATTAAAATTCTTAAAAGGTATAAACAACAATTCATGATTTAGTACCAGTGCGGGAGAAAAAGAGATAGGAGTATGGGTATATTCTTGTGCTGTAACACCGATAAACTCCCAGTTTTCATCATAAGTCTCAGTATAATGAACATAATTAAGAATCCTATTCTGACTCCATGTCAGGTTCCACTTCCATTGGAAGAAATCAACCGGACTGTACGCCAGATTCAACTCAACGCCCATGCGGTAACTTTGATCCACATTGCTCATCATCGCAGCTCCCACATCGTTGATTTGACCGGTTAATACCAGCTGATCGTCATAGTACATTCCGTATCCATTCAAGTTGAAGCGCACCTTGGCTGTTTGAAGCAAATAACCCAACTCAAAGTCGTACAATGTTTCCGGACGCGGTTTATTATCTTGCAGTGCGTCAATCAAATCTGAACGGGTAGGTTCCTTGTTTGCCATAGCAAAGGAAAAATAGATGGTGTGTTCCGCACTACTTTTTCTAAGATCTCCCCAATGATAGCTTAAAGAGGCTTTAGGATTGAAAAAATGCCATAAATAATTTTGACCAACATCGATTAAATCATCATCGATACCATTAATTTTGTAGTCGAGCATACGATACTGCATCTCTGCAAAAAAGGTAAATCCTTTTATCTGATAAGCTCCATTGAGTGCCATGTGAGCCTGTAATTTACCACCATGTCCCCGATACCATTCGTACAATTCGGGAATATTTTGTGAATATCTTGCCCATACGATTTTGCCATAGTGGTCTCCATCATAATAATTGAGTGCTCCATTGATATTGATTCTCAGAGGATTACCTTGAATCATATAGGCTTGCCCGGTATTGAACGTCAAACCATAAAAGTAATTATCCAACCATTTCTGAGTAATAAAATCGGATCTTTTCATTCTATTCCCATCTATAATCGGAGGAGTTAAGCCGTAATCAGCAAACTTTCTCTCCACTTTAAACTGCTCATAATAACCCAGTCCGCGAGTTAAATGGGTCCCGATATTCAAATAATAGCCGGTTTGTTTATTCAACATCCGATAGAAAAACTGCACATGCGTTTGTTTGTAGTTATCGGTTTCATTATCATAGCGTTTCTCTTCGCCATTCTCAGTGTAGAGTCCGCAACTATTGAAAGTTCTGTCAGATTCCAGCATATCGGAAGGAACTCCATTCCATGCCAACCCTGTTTTTTCTGATCCGGTCAGCAGATTAAAGAGCAATGTGTGATCACGCTTGCTTTGTTTTTGAGGATCATTCAGTTTCAACTCTGAAGAAAGATAAAAAGAGTTCAGCTTGGCGGTTGCATTTTGAATATACCCTTTGCTGTAGATGTTGGAGTAAGAAAAAGTAGTTGCCAGGCGATCTTTGTAATATCCTGTAGCTCCGGTAATTGTATTCCGGAATGTACTGAATGATCCGACACCGGAGTAGATCTCGAGAAAAGGAGTTGTTTCGGGAGTCCGGGTTTTAAAGTTCATCGAAGCTCCAAAAGCAGCCGATCCGTTGGAGGAGTTCCCTACACCGCGTTGTACATTCAACTCTGTAACGTGAGTCCCGAAGTCGGGCAGATTCACCAGCCAGGTACCTTGCGACTCCGCATCATTGATGGCGACACCATTCATTGTTACGTTGATCCGGGTTTGATCTACTCCCCTGATTCTCATGTAAGTATAACCGATTCCCGTTCCGGCATCGGAGGTGGTAATCATGGATGGAACCTGATCAAAAATGGGATTAATTGAACCGTTGGGACTACTTTCCCGCGCTGTTTGTCCGGAAATAGTGGTAGAAGAGAAGATATTTTCTACTGCTTCTCCCAGGGAACCCTGAATCTCCACCTCTTTAAGTTTTCTTTGGATGGTATCACCGGGTTGTGGAAAAGATTGAGCACTCAAATCAGTTGCCATCATAGCACTGATGTAAAAACTCAAAAAAATGAACTTTTTTGTAAACTTTGTTTTTTTGTAGTACATAACTCTTACAATTTTAAATTATTAAACTTAAAACCGAAAGAGGGTAAAATAAATTTGAAGTCAGAAAATCTCCCTACGGCAGCATTACCTGCATCAGGTTCATTGGGTCTGATCTCAGCCTTTCAGGCACCCCTTTCTTTAACGCAGCAAAATTACACCTTTTTATTGAAAATTTCTAAAATATTAAAATTTTATGATCATTTGTCCTTTTACTTCCGTTTTATGATTCCCTTTCACCTGATCTAATCCAATGGTAATCACCTCTTTATCATCAAAAATAGTGCGGGATATGCGGAACTGAAACCGGAAAGCTTTCCACTGATATTTCCAGATTAAGTAGCATCTAAATCCTTTGTTATAGTAGCTCTGGATCGTAAAATAGTAAGAAAGATCATTTTCGTACGCATACAAACGATCCTCGTAGCTGTCCGTATCAAAGTATGCCACCCTTCCAGTCCACTCCATTTTTATGGCTTCCCACTTCAATTTCAAATCCTGATAAACCAACACACCCCGTG
Organism: Bacteroidota bacterium; assembly: GCA_029570835.1. GTDB lineage: Bacteria > Bacteroidota > Bacteroidia > Bacteroidales > WCHB1-69 > UBA5429. The sequence goes on along the minus strand of JAKPTX010000092.1, from coordinate 15,192 downwards.
TTACAGGATTTGATGACTCCTGAGGTATCTGGTCTCCTATCCATGAAAAACTACATTCCGTCTTTAAAGAGAGAAAAGTATAGGGTTCCAGTTGGGCAATCACCCGCAACCGATGAGTATATTGAGTATAAATCTCATTGTAGAATCCGGTTTTCCGATTCCTCGATTTTGTTTTGTAGCGATATTGTACGGTCAACCAGTGATATCTCGCCAATTGCCATTTTACCAATACTCCCAAATGAAGTTGCGGTTCCGGCTTATCCAATTGATATTTCAACCAGTTGATTCTGAACAGATCTGCAAAAAGTTCCCATTCCATACTCCTACCCACCACAATTTGAGATGCCCAATAGATTCCCTGCTCATTTTGCAACACTGAATTTTGAGAGAATCCATTGCCTGCTATCGAATGAAACCTAGAACCATAATGACGCACCATAATCAAAGATTTGAACAAGGGATGCAATGGAATTATCGCTCCTTGAATCATCCCCACTCCTCCTCCTTGAGAGATTGCCAACTCTCCAAAAAGAGTTGATTTTCGCAATAATATGCGATAATCTACACTTCCATTCCAGATCTCTTCCCCCTGAAAATAAAAGTGTTGATACCATCTTCCTGCGGTCGTGATCGGCGGTTGATACCAGGCATAGATCCATCGCGCTCCTACTCTCAGCAAGCGCGTCTGCCAGTAGAGTTCCGCACCGGCTAAATAGCCCATAAAACCCTCTGCATTGTGCCGTTCTCCGCCGAAAAGAGTTCCCCAACAGCGGTAGTTTCCCAGTTCCAGCGCGACTCCCCGTATCAAAGGCACTTCATTCATGGCTGCCGTAGCTCGTAGTGTTGAGCCCGTCTTTCGCACTCCCATTCCACTTCCTTGCAAATAGCTACTCCCCAGCACAAGCCCCTGCCCCATCTCCAGGCGATAATCTCCCAAAATCAACTTTTTCAACAAACCCCAATTCTTAACTTGCAGATGCCCTGAATAGAAATCAAACCCCTGCTTTTGCTCCCCCCTAAATAGTTTTTCTCCCGGATCCTTCTCGCCAGAAAATGCCCACGAAAAACGATTCAGAGTCTCAAAACTATATTTGAAAGCAAGTTTATCCGGTGAACCCTGATCCTCTTTTTGCTGTGCCTCCAAAATCCTTCCGGAACGTATAATCAGCTGATTTTTAGAGCGTTTAAAGAAGCCTTTCCAAGACGAACCCTCCGGTTTCGGAGGCTCTACCACCAAATAAGGAGCCCAACGCATCACCTCTTTTTGAGAAAAACCTTCAACCGCTGCCAACTCATAAATGGTTACCAAAGGTCCAAACTGATCGATATATCTCAGTAGATGATAATATTGATAATCAGTCATTTGCAATAGATTCAAAGCCACATCCTGACTCAGCTGATTGATATTCCACTTCGTACCCTCTTCCTGTATGATCAGTTCCTCCATTAAATCCAGATTTTCCTCACTATCTATTTTTTCTGTTTCTAAATCAATAAAAAAGGGGGGAGACCATTCAGTGTCGTTACGGACACTATCTTGCTGGGAATAAAGAGCATGCGCCATGGAGAGTGCCAGTGTGCAGAGCAGAAAATACTTGAGCGGTATCAGTAAAAGAGTCATCATGTTAGAGCTTTGAGTAAGTAATCAGCGAAGAGGGAGAAAGCCCCAAACGATAGTGATATTGGAAGTTAAAGAGGAAAAGGAAACGACGATACTCCAATCCAAAGCCCAATGAAAGCTGTTGAAAGGAAATCTGTTGCATAAAATGGAACTGTTTGGCAGTAACCCAACCGGAGAGCTGAAAGTCGATCTCCCCCGGAATCTTTTTCACCACTTTTGCCGACAAGAGCACGCGCTGCGCTACCTGGTAGGTCACTATCCATTGGAAAGATACCGGCATCGGTTCTCGTTGCGCATCCAAAAAGGGAATCCTCGGCGGATTGTACAAAGCGACTCCCATTCCCATTTTGGAGTTCAATTTCAGCCAAAACGAAAGCGAAAAGGTAATCCCCTGCTTATTTTCATATCCCGATACATGATAGTACAGATGGTGAAACTTCAATGACGTGGAGAAACTGCGCCCAAATTGACGAACATACCCCAAACTGCTCTCTATCGACCCAAAATGGGAATATCCAAAATGTTCCAACTGGACAATGAAATGGTTTTTTGATACAGGAAGATGAAAGAGCAAGCACTGTGTAGAAAGTTCCGGTACCAGATAACGATTCTCTACCCCGCATTGCAGTCGGACATGAGGATACAATGGAAAAAGTGCCGGGAAATGGGTTAACTCAGAGTAGCAATAAGGAAGCGACTCTCTGGATGTAGGTAATGAATTGGAATGAAGCGGGGTTGCTAAAAGTAAGGAAATAAAAAAGCAATAGAACCCCCAAAGGGAAGCAAATCGAGATCGGGCAGCCATGTTAGTAATATTAGGCTACAAAGATAGTCGAAAAATTTGGATAAACAAAATTTATTTTTACAATCTCCCTTTTAACGCCATTAATTCGTAGCCCGCTTTCAGGAGTTGCATTTTGTGTACTTCGCGATTAATTTGAGACTGTAGCTCTTCGTTTTGTTGCTTGATATAATCAAAAGGAGTGATCGCACCGTGCCGTAGTTGTTGTTTAAAGCTTTCAGTAATCGCTGCCTGCTTTACGACAATCGCTTCATCCAGAAGGAGTTGTTTCTCAATCTTAGCAATCTCATCCCACTTTTCTTGAATCGCCATCTGATTATATTTCTCAAAATCACTACGTTGTTGCTCCACGATCTTTTTCTGCAAGCTGATAATATCTCCTATTCCGACTGTTTTTGCCCATGAGATAATTGGCACACGCAATTGTAATCCTACATGATAATACCATTTGAATTGGTTATCAAACAGATCATAAGTGGGACGACCATAACCTCCTGATGCATAAAAAGTAAGATTAGGCAAACTCTTGGACATAGAAAGTTTTTTTTGGTAATCCAACCCCTTTAATGTTGTCTCAAAGATTGCTAACTCTAAACGTTGAGAAGGAAGATCTCGCTGTAAAACAGGAAACTCCGGAGTTTGGAAGGTTGACTCAGTCAAACTATGTCCGGTCAAAAGACACAGGGAATGGATTAATGAACTCCTGATAGCATACAACTCCTCGGTTTGTTGTTGCAATTTAAGAATCTCCAACTCCAATTGTGAAACCATGTTACCGTAAATCACCCCCTCTTTCAATAACACTTTGGCATTCTCAAATTGCTCTTTTATCGATGCATCAATAATCGCCAAAAGATCAATCTTCTTATTGATAATCAATAAGTTTAAATAAATATCGATCACCTGATCTTTAATCCGATTCAGAGAAAGGTCTAATTTATGCAACTCATTACGATTCATCATTCTTTCATACTGACGGTTGTAGTAGAACTGGTTACCATCATAGAGCATTTGCGAAAACTCTAAAGATGCTGCATATTGATCTTTAGAAAGAGGAGCATATCCTAACTGAGAGGGCAATTGAGGAACATGTGAATAGTAATTGAGAGAGCCCAACAATTCCAAATGAGGAAAAATATGAGAAGAAACATCATGCAATTTGACCTTTAAGAGCTCTTCATTCAGATTTTTTTGCAAATTCTCCGATGAAATAGAGACGGCCCAATTGATACAATCATCCAGTGTAACTACCGATTGACCAAACAGATTCATAGAGAAAAAAGACCAGAACAAGAACCAAAAAGAGATTTTTCTAACACCCATGATTACTTTTTTTACAACTGACAAAAATAAAAAAAATAATTCACTATTTCCGTTTAAAAATCATGACTCCCTCTTTGGGATAGCTTTTATACAAAATTAGTGAATCCCGCTGTTTTAAAATCGTTTCATACTGCGCCCAGTAACAGGCACGTGCCAGAGAATTACTTAAATAAATATAGTAATCAAAATCTGGGTTGACCTCCGAGCGATCATGTCGATTGTGAATTGACTCAACATAGGGATAGTGCTTCTTTTCAATAACATAATATTGAATACCTGACTCAAAAGGCCATGAATAATCAATTTTCATCACTTTCTGCTGATCTTTTCCATCCTGGTTAATTAATCCCAGAAGATCTCTGGTATGTGCTTCAAAATAGAACAATGCTGTTTTATTTAAATTGGCATTTTTGAAAAAATTAAAACAAAAAGCCAAACAGACAATAACAATCAATATGTTTTTTACGTAAACAAACCTCACTTCGTTTAGTGATAATGCAAAAGCGATTATGAATAACGGATAAAAATAGAGCGCAGCACGATCTAAAAGATATAAAGTCCCCAATAGATAGTATTGCATAATGACTGCCAAAACAGATAAAAACAAAATCAATACAGCTGCATTTTTAGGAGATATCCATTTTTGTTTATGCAAAAAAGAGAGAACTATCACAGCACCCACTACGATTAAAAAGACATTTAATACTGTGAAGACCCCACTGCTCATAGATTGTTGATAAAGAGACAATTCCATTAATGAGGCTAAAGAATCGTGATAAAAACTAGTTCTTCCTCCGTGATATAGCGAATTGGATTCAAGCAGTCTGGTAATAGGAATATAAATAACCAAAGCCAAAAGAATAGAGAAAGTAGAAACCACTATGATATTTGCCTTCGGTTTATAATGTACCGGTTTCAATATGGACAACAAGAAAACAATACAGATTTCTGCTATAAAGAAATTGATCATAACAAAAATCGACAGCACACTAAAGAATGAAAAAGAGAACATCTTGATCAAATCCTTCAGGTGAGCATCTCTCACGTATAACAAAAAATAGTAGAGCGATCCCATTTGGAAACCCAATGATAAGCCATAACCTCTGGCTTGACTGAAAAAGTCTAACAAAAAGGGATTAACTAAAAGGATAATAAAGCTAAAAAATGCAATCGGTTCCGAACAAAATTTCCGACAGATTTTGTAGGCAAAGAAAATATATAAAATCGAAGCCACAACATTGGGAATTCGAGCAACAAACACAGTATGAGGTAAAAAAGAGTAGAAAAACTTGATTAACAGTGTATTGAGAAGATGATTATTGGCATCACATGGAGTGTAGCGTAATACATTGAAGAGTGTTTGAGAAACAAAATCTCTCACTGTCCAGGATTCATCAAAAGTAATATCCAAAAGGATAGCCCTTACCAAAACATAAGCAAAAACCAGACATCCCACTACAAGATAGATATAAGGCATGCCTTTTTGTTGATCGAGATTGATTTTTTTCATTTAACTGCTAAACTCTTAGTTTAGTTTGCAAAAATACTCTATTTTTTTATACTTCCATATAAAAACAAATCTATGTAATCTAACTTTTAGATTCCTGATTCCTATTTTTAATATTATTTTAAAAAAAACCACATTTTACAGACTAAATTTAACATTAAAACAATGATACTTTGCTAAAATTTCACCCATATTTTCCCATAAAAATTTAAATTTTAACAAATCGAATCAGATCAAATTTAGAAACAAATAGATAACCTACTGAAAATCAATTAATACAAAAAATATGTTAAAATTTGGTTTTGATTGTTTAATTCAAAAAAAGAGATTATATTTGAAAGTACAATTATTTTTTAACAAATCCATACCACTATGAAAAAGATTAACAATTTAGCCGGATCATTGAAAAAATATTTTCTACTCTCACTATTTATTTCTACTGTGATTATCTCGTATGGTCGAACTGTAAACCAGAAGCAAAATAGTGAGAATCAAGGTTCATCAATAACGACCCCTAATCTAATTGAAAATACAAGCGTTAGACGTGGATTTAGACTCGTAGTCGATGTTGGATACCAATACCAATTCGAACCATTTTTTACAAACATAAATCGTGTTAAATTCAATATTGCAGGGAACTATCAATTTAACTCTTATATGTCTATGGGTGTGGGTCTTGGAGTACGTTATTATCATAATCATGATAATTTTCTATTCCCTCTAACTTACAACTTTAGAGCTCGACTCTTAGAAAGTAAGTTTTCTCCCTATTTTTCAATTGGAGTGGGTTACACCTTCTTGACAAGTGAGGGACCCGCTCTTTTGGGACTCTCTTTAAATCCTGAGTTCGGGTTATCATACAGAATTAACGAAAAAATTGAACTTCATCTCACATTTGGATATGAGATGCAAAATGTTGCCGGTGGAGAAATTGACTATGTCAATTATAACTTTATATTTCCTACCGTACATACACGTCCGATAGTGTACAATTTAGGTGCATTCTCAACCAGCTTTGGAATTGCCTTCTAAAATTAGAGTTTATATTAAAAAAGATATTATCTTTGAGGGTTCAATTATCTTTAACAAATCCCTACTATTATGCTAAAGATTTATAATTTACCCCAATTGGTGAAAAAATGCTTTCTACTCATTCTGTTAGTGTTCACTATCGTGATCTCGTACGGTCAAAACATAAACCAGGAGCAAAGTAATGAGAATCAAGGCTCATCCATTGCATCCCCTAATCAGGTTGAAAATATAAACCGGAAGCGCAGATTTCAAATCATGGTTGAGGTCGGGTACCAATACCAATTGTTTGGAGAAAATATCAACCGTATTAAACTCAATTTGGGACAAAGCTATTATTTTAATTCTTATATCTCTGCCGGTGTGGGAGTTGGAGTGCGTTATTATTATGACGCAGATCTTTTTCTATTCCCTCTGTACCTCCATTTTAGAGCTCGAATGTTACAAAGTAGTTTAGCTCCCTACTTCTCTATAGGAATAGGTTATAGCTCCATAACAAGCAAAGGGCTCCTTCCTATGGGACTCTGCTTAAATCCCGAATTGGGAATCTCCTACAAAATAAATGATGATGTAGAACTTTACTGCACAATGGGATATGAAATGCAAAATCTACTATTTGTAAAAACAAGTTATGATTATGGTATTAGATCTAGTACAGTCAATTTAGATGCATTTTCAGTGAGTGCCGGAGTTGCTTTCTAAAAGTGAAATTTTACCAATTTAAAAACTTTTTTGCATTTTTTTTTATTTTGATTTAACTTTTCTAGTTTTAAAGTGTCAAAGTCGATGTATGGTAATATTAATAATATCAATTCAATAAACAAATTAAAAAATTATGAAAAAACTGATTCTATTATTAATGGTAAGCCTCTTTACCTTTGGGCTACAAACTCAATATGTAGCAGCACAAAATCCTGTTAAAAAAGAAGTTAAGAAAGAAGTAAAAAAAGAACCTGCAAAGAAGGCTGAAACCGTTAAAAAAGAGCATGAGTGTCAAGGTAAGCATAAAGATGGACACAAATGTCAAGAACACAGACATGGACATGGACATAAATGTCAAGGACAAAAAGATGGAAAAAAATGTGATGGTCAACACAAAGATGGACACAAATGTCAAGGACAACACAAAGATGGGCACAAATGTCAAGGACAACACAAAGAAGGACATAAATGTCAAGGACAAAAAGATGGAAAAAAATGTGACGGTCAACACAAAGATGGCAAGAAATGTGACGGAACCCAAAAAAGAGAAGGTCAATCTAAATTAATAATAAAATAGTCATATTTAAAAGACTTGTTAAAAACCACACAGAATCCAAATTGATCAAAACAGTTTGGATTCTTTTTTATTCATTTTTTTTAACAATAATCTTTTTTTTAGTTAATTTTGCAGGTTCATTTAAAAGTAAACTTTGAAAACGGAAAAGAGGTGTAAGTGAGAGAGATTGCCAGGTTAGGAATCGACATTGGATCAACAACAATTAAATATGTAGTAACCGACAGCGCCTTCAAGGCACTGCTTTCAGGCTATGAACGTCATAACACTAAAGTAACAGATACTCTAGTCGATCTATTAATGGAAATCAATCGTCATTTCCCTGATACTCTTTTCCAGGTGGCATTTACGGGTTCTGCCGGCATGGGTATCGCTGAAGCAACTGAAATGCAGTTTATTCAGGAGGTAATTGCGGCTTCCCGTTGGGGAGAAAAACTGTATCCCAATCTGCGTTCTATTTTTGACATTGGTGGAGAGGATGCCAAATTAGTGCTGATTGATGAGCAAAAGAGGCTGGATATCCGCATGAATGGAAACTGTGCCGGAGGAACCGGCGCATATATCGATCAGATGGCGACCTTAATGAACGCCTCCATCGAACAACTCAACCAATGGGCATTCGAACATCAGCAGCTCTACCCTATCGCTTCCCGCTGTGGCGTTTTTGCTAAAACCGACTTGCAAAACCTGATTAGTAGAAATATTAGCAAACCCGATATATCAGCTTCCATCTTTGAAGCCATCGCTCAACAAACCCTGAACAGTCTGGGGCGCGGAGCTCAGATTGAGACACCGATATTGCTGACCGGCGGTCCTTTTACCTTTATTCCCTTCCTCAGACACAGTTTTGCCAAAGCATTGGATTGCTCTATCGAAGATCTGATCATTCCGGAACGTGGGGATACCTTTACTGCCCACGGCACCGCATACATGGTTGATCCCGGAGTGGAAGCTATTCCTATCACAGCGTTGATTGAGCGAGTAGCGATGATTTCGCCCCCCCCTGATTTTAATTCTCAACTCAAACCACTCTTTAATAATAATGAAGAGTATAAGGAGTGGAAAGAGCAACGCAAAAAATTTGAACTCAAAAAGGGAGAATTTGAAAGTTCGGAACAGCTCTTTTTAGGGATAGATTCGGGCTCTACAACCAGTAAAATAGTGCTGCTCAATGAAAATTCCGAGATTGTTTTTCATTCTTATAAACCCAATAATGGCGATCCGCTGAAAACGATACTTATAGAGTTGGAAAAACTTAAAAATCAACTAGATAAGAGCAACCGAACGCTGAAAATCAGTTGCAGTGCGGTGACCGGTTATGGAGAAGAATGGATTCAAAAAGGGCTTGGTATCGACCTGGGTTTGGTAGAAACAGTGGCGCACTTGAAAGCTGCTCAATATCTGGATCCGGAGGTTACTTTTGTGCTGGATATTGGTGGACAGGATATGAAGGCGATGACGGTACAGGACGGAAAAATCATCAATATTGCCGTGAATGAAGCCTGCTCCTCCGGTTGTGGTACATTTATTGAAGGATTTGCACAAACTTTGGGCTACCCGGTTGAAGAGTTTGCGCTGTTGGGTACACAATCGCAACGCCCCTACGATTTAGGCTCCCGTTGTACCGTTTTTATGAACTCCAAAGTAAAACAAGCGCTGCGTGAAGGGGCAACAGTGGGTGATTTATCTGCAGGATTGGCATACTCTGTCATCAAAAACTGTCTCTATAAAGTTCTGCACTTACAATCTGTGGAAGAGTTGGGAGATCACATTGTTGTGCAGGGAGGAACATTTAAGAACGATGCTGTTTCCAGAAGCTTAGAACTCCTTACAGGTCAAGATATTACATCTTCAAACATGCCTGAACTGATGGGCGCTTATGGTGCTGCATTGCACGCTTTTCAGTACTTTCAAGATCATCCGGAGTACCAATCCGGCTTTGACCTGGAAACTACTATTACACAGCCGAAACCCAAAATCAAGCTGTTTACTTGTCACGGTTGCACCAATCAGTGTGTGATTACACAGTATCATTTTGAAAATGGAAATCAGTGCTATACGGGGAATAAATGCGAGAAAATTTTTACCAATAACCCTGCAGCAAAGAGTAAAGGTGAGAACATTTTCGATATCCAATATCAGTATCTAATGGATCGGATAAAGCCGAAAAAGAGTTCCAAAGATGCCAAAAAAATCAAAATTGGATTGCCGCTCATCCTCAATATGTACGAAAATTATCCTTTCTGGCATACACTGTTTACTGTGGTGGGTCTGGAGGTTATCACTTCCGACGAGAGTACGCAGGAGTTGTACAAAAAGGGAACCGGTGCGATTATGGCGGATAATATCTGCTTTCCTGCTAAACTTTCACACGGGCATCTGGTGAATCTGGTTGAAAAGGGCGTGGACCGCATCTTTATCCCGATGGTGATCTACGAAAACAAGCAGTTCGATGAGAGTACCAACAGTTTCAATTGTCCTATTGTGAGTGGTTATCCTGAGGTTCTTCAAGGATCAATAAAAAAAGGGGGGAATGACAGTACTCCCTCCATCGACAATATCCCTTTCAATATGGATTCTGAAAAGCTGCTCTATAAAGCGTGTCGCAGATATCTCAAGCAATTGGGTATCTCCAAATCAGAGACTCAAAAGGCATTCCAACGGGCTATAGAAGAGCAGAAACGGTACAATCATAACGTTGCAGAAGCCAACAAAAAGATTGTAGAAAAGGCTAACAAGGCGGGAAAACCGATCATTATGGTCGCGGGACACCCTTACCATATTGACCCGTTGATACACCAAAAAGTGTCACACATTTTGACTGATTTAGGGGTGTATGTGATCAACGAACAGATTACCAAGGAGAGTTCGGGAGTGGATTTTTCACGTTACTACACCATATCGCAGTGGGAATATCCCAACCGTATTTTGCAGGCAATGGAATGGGTATCAAAACAACCTTTTGAGGTTGGTTTTGTGCAACTCAACTCCTTTGGTTGCGGTTTGGATACCATCATTATGAATGAATTGAAGCTGTTTGCAGCGTCACGAAGAATCTCCTACGCCTGGATCCGTATCGATGAGATTGCTACTCCCGGCTCTATCAAACTTCGACTCCGCTCTTTTGTAGAATCGATTACATTAAAACGAAAACAGCAACAAACAACTGTTCAAAAGAAAGCAAAACCAACAGAGCAACGTGCACTTTTCGAAATAGAGGACCGGGGAAGAACCATTTTATTTCCTTGGTTTTCAGAATTTTACTCTAGCTTTGCACCCACTCTTGCTAAACAAGTTGGATTTAATTTTGAGAATCTCCCGCCCTCAGATCAAGAATCTATCCAAACAGGATTAAAATATGCGCACAATGAAGTGTGTTATCCTGCTACCCTCGTTGTAGGAGATATCATCAAAGCGCTCCAAAGCGGAAAGTATGATCGGGACAAAATTGCAATCGGGATCACACAAACGGGTGGACAGTGCAGGGCAACCAACTACCTCTCACTGATTAAAAGAGCGATGGATCAGATTGGATTCCACGATGTTCCACTCATCGGATTGGGAATGCCGGATGGAACCTTCAACGAACAGCCCGGCTTTGATGTGCCCTGGTTAAAAATCCTCAAACCTACCTTTATTACACTCCTCTTTGCCGATGCATTATCGGAGATTTACTACGCAACCGTTTCCAAAGAAGAGGATGGAACACAATCTAAAGCACTCAAAGACAAATACATAAAATTAGCCATTGATCTATTGGAAAAAAAAGAGTCCAGGAAGTTATTCAAACTATTGGAAGATGCGATTGCCGAATTCAATCAGGTACCGATTGCCTATCCTAATCCCAAAACAGTAGGCATAGTGGGCGAAATCTATCTGAAATACAACAGTTTTGCGCAATACTACATTATCGATTGGTTGATTGAAAACCATATTGAGGTGAGAATTCCTCCTATGTTGGAGTTTATGATACAAGCTTTTATCAATGGAGAAGTACAACGCAAAGAGTTTATTGCGGAAACAAAAGGACTCTACTGGGGAGAAGCGATCGCGGAACTTTTGAGTAATCACTACATTGAAAAAATGGAAAAGGTTAAGAAGCAGTTCCGATACTACACTCCGGGAGATTCCATTCGGGAAGCAGCTGCAATGGGAGAAGAGATTCTCAATCTGAATCACCAGTTTGGAGAAGGTTGGTTGATTCCTTCCGAAATTGTGGGGTTTATCAAAAAAGGTGTCAACGATGTAATCTGTCTGCAACCTTTCGGATGTATCGCCAACCACGTTATCGGTAAAGGGATGGAGCATAAAATCAAGCAACGCTATCCTCAAGCTAACCTCTTGTATCTCGACTTTGATTCCGGAGTCAGTAAGGTCAATATCCTCAACAGATTGCACTTTTTAATCCAGAATTAAAATCCTGATAGTGAAAAGATTTTGCTCTTTTTAAGCTATTTGGTGCAATCTCATTTTCATCTTGTAAATCCCAAATATATTTTGTACTTTTGCAACCCAATTTAAGAATAGTATTGTAAACTTTAAAAACATAAAAGAATGAACGTTAAACACGAGAGTAATGACCCCTTAATTCATAAATTTTCGATCGAAGTCGTTAAAGAGGATTATGCAGAAAAAGTAAACAGTGAATTAAAAAAACTGCGCAGAACACACCAGATGCCTGGTTTTAGAGTTGGACATGTCCCCATGGATTTGATCAAAAAAATATTTGAAAGAGAACTCATTGTTGAAAAAGCATTCGAAACTGCTCACGAAGAGCTTTTTAGAATCGTTCAGGAAGAAAAAATCGAGTATATCTTCTCCCCTGCCCTTATGGACAAGGAGTCCTCACTTGACATAACCGATGAAGGTAATTTTACTTATGTTTTTGACCTGGTAAAATATCCTCAATTTGAACTCAACTACAGTGAGATTCCGGCGATTGACTATTTCCAAATGACAGCTTCTGAAAAAGATATCAACGATTTGGTGTACGGCAAACAAATGGAATTGGGAACCATGAGCTCTCCAGACACCATTGAAGAAAAAGATGACCATATCACCATTCTCATCAGCGGAGATGAAGAAAAAGAGTACTCTTTCATACTCTCAACATTGACTGAAGCTGCTCAAGAGAGCCTCATGAATAAAAAGATCAATGATGTTTTAGAAAATGTGAATCTAAGAAGTTATTTCACTTCAGAAGAACAATTCTTAAACACCCTAAAACTGGATAAAACTGAATTTGCAGGAGTTGAAGAGTATGTTCAAACTATTCAGATTAAATCGATTAGCAGAAGATTGCCTGCTGAATTAAATGAAGAGTTTTTTAAAGAAGCACTACCAGGAATCGAAATTAACAGCGAAGAAGATTTCAGAAAAGAGATGGCAATTTCCTACGCAAACCAAACTCAAGGTTATGTAGATCAATACTTCTTTGAAGAGATGGCAGGAGAATTAATTAAGGCAGTTTCAATTCAGTTTCCTGAAGAGCACTTAAAATATTTCATCAAAACAAATAGCAAAGAGAAAATGAGTGATGAGGATATTGAAAGAGATTTTCCTAAATATATCAACTCTTTCAAGTGGGAATTGATTGAAAGTAAGATTGCTACTGATCACGGAGTGAACGTTACTCAAGAAGATATGCAACAACATATTGAAGATTTCCTCTACAACAACTATTTTAGATATTTCAACAGAGAAGAAGTAAGTGATCGTTTGACTGAATTAGCTAAAAAACAACTGGAAGATAAAACAGCAGCAAGACAAGTTTATGACCAGCTTTTCAACAACAAAGTGATTGAGGCAGTGAAAGAAATAGTTACCCTAAATATTATTGAAGGAAACTTAGAGGATTACTACAAATATATGGGTGATAAATATCAACAAAAAGAGGAAGCCGCTACTACAAAAATTGAAGAGTCTAAAGAAACTAAAGCAGAAAAGAAAACTGGAAAGGCTGAGAAAACAGTAAAAACGAAAAACACTGTAAAAAAAGAAGAGACTGAAGAGAAAGCCGCAGAAACCAAAGCAAAGAAAACCCCAAAAACCAAAAAAGATGAATAGTAACGAATTTAGAAAATATGCTCTGAAGCATCAGGGAATAAGTAGTTTAAAATTACATCGCTATGAGTCGATGTGGAAAAACTACATTACACCTTACATTATTGAAGAGCGTCCCATGAATATTACGCAATTGGATGTTTTTTCCCGATTGATGAAAGATCGCATTATCTTCTTGGGTGTTCCTATTTTGGATGATGTAGCCAACATTATCCAGGCGCAATTACTTTTTTTAGAGTCGCAAGATTCTGATCGTGATATCCAGATCTACATCAACTCTCCCGGTGGTAGCGTCTATGCCGGGTTAGGGATATACGACACCATGCAGTATCTCAAACCGGAAATCTCTACAATCTGTACAGGTATTGCAGCTTCTATGGCTGCTGTACTGCTTTGTGCCGGTGCAAAGGATAAACGTTATGCTCTCAAGCACTCCAGAGTGATGATCCACCAACCTATGGGAGGTGTTCAGGGACAAGCATCCGATATCGAAATTGAAGCCAGAGAAATTCAAAAATTGAAAAAAGAATTGTACGAAATTATCGCAGAACATACCGGTAAAAGCTACGAGCAAGTGTGGCAAGACAGTGACCGTGATTACTGGATGATTGCCTCCGAAGCTAAAGAGTATGGGATGATTGATGATGTTTTAATCCAAAATAAAAAATAATGGCCAAAAAAGGGGTGAAATTTTGTAGTTTCTGCGGTATGGAGATCGATAATGATACGCTCCTTCTGCATGGTATTGATGCTGCAATCTGCGAGCATTGCGTAGAAAGAGCAATGGAGATTGTGAGTGAAGAAAACTACGCTAAACCCCGAAAAAAGAAGCCGTTTACAATCAAACTGATCAAACCCAAAGAGATCAAAGCCAGACTGGACGAGTACGTTATCGGACAAGAGGATGCAAAAAAAGTGATTTCCGTAGCTGTTTATAACCACTACAAACGGTTGATGCACACGCAAAAAAAGGATGAGGAGATTGAATTGGATAAATCCAATATCATTTTGGTGGGAGAAACCGGAACAGGTAAGACATTGATCGCACAAACGATTGCCAAACTGCTCGAAGTTCCTTTCTGTATCGCGGATGCCACCGTTTTCACCGAAGCCGGCTATGTTGGGGAGGATGTTGAAAGTATTCTCACACGACTCCTTCAGGCTGCGAATTACGATGTAGATAAAGCGGAGCGTGGTATTGTTTTTATTGACGAGATTGATAAAGTAGCAAGAAAAGGGGGAGGAAATCCATCGATCACCAGAGATGTATCGGGAGAAGGCGTACAACAGTCTCTGCTCAAACTGTTGGAAGGTGCCGAGGTCAATGTACCCCCGGAAGGAGGAAGAAAACACCCTGAACAAAAATTCACCGTGGTCAATACCAAAAACATTCTCTTTATCGCCAGTGGTGCTTTCAACAGCATTGAACATATCATTTCAGAAAGGGTGAACACCAATCCCATTGGATACAACCAAAAAAATAAGATTGTTGATAAAAATGAACTTCTGAAGTACCTCACTGCACAAGATTTGAAAAACTTCGGATTGATTCCGGAACTGTGCGGACGATT
>JAKPTX010000089.1 GCA_029570835.1 Bacteroidota bacterium | reverse complement strand
AGCGACAAAAAATTAAACTCTAACCACAAAACTTCTAAATTCTAATTTCTAAATTCTAAATTCAATGAAACGCCTCAGCATTGCAATATTATTGATCCTTTCCTTTCTGTCTGTACAAGCACAGGAGCTAACCAATGCCGGCCGTGAGTTTTGGGTTACTTCTTCGAAAAATATCCTTTCCGATGTAATGCCTGATAGTGCATTAATCTACATTATGGGAGATACTTTGTGTACAGGCTATATTGAAAACCCTAACACCTCTTTTTACCAAACTTTTACAGTGGTTCCTGATAGTGTGTTGGTGATTGCTATTCCAAAAGAAGATATTTTGTGTAATGTACCTAATACTCCTTCAGATACTACTCGCTTAATTGAATCCAAAGGGGTCTATATTAAAACGGAAAAAAATGTTTATGTATATTTACAAACTAATGTTGCAGAATCAATCAGCGTGTCAAATAGGGTACGGACAGCTAAAGTACCTATACCCCCATTTTCTTTATTTTCTACCGAAATTAATCGGAGGGATTTTCGAGATCCTTATTATTTCTCTGATACTCATGTAGGTGTACTTTTGATTATTGCCGTAGAAGATAGCACTATGTTATTTGTACCGGAACAATCTACCTCCTCCTCTTTTACAGTATCATTACAAAAAGGGGAAGTGTTAGTTTTGCCATCATACAGTTTTGGGGCTTCAGATCTACATGAACTCATTACAACAAATTGTAAAAAAGTAGTTTTTTATAATACATCATATAGAACCACTTTTCTTGGTGACGATGGTAAACGGTTTCGAAGTATACCCATAAGCCAATCTTGTAAAGGAAAAGATTTGTTAATGGTAAAATACGCTCATCATTATTTTTATAAAGGCGCAACGTTGATGGATAATGTAAATTTTAGTACTGAATGGATTTCATCATATCAATGTAATCATTTCAATTATGCCCCATACGGTTACCACCTTACTGTTGCAGGCAGGTTAGATGTTTGCCAACTGCCTGAAGATGTGTGTCCATGTTATAGTTATCCATGTATCGTTGATGTCCCTTTTGCTTTTATAAGATCACCAATAGATAGATGTTTATATCCTGAAGCAAAAAAGAGAGTTAATGACAGTTTTTTGGTTTTCTTTAATGGGATGATATGTCTGGACTATGAGCTCATGAATTTCACTAATCTCAACTATGGCACACCAACTGACCGTATAGTAAAAAAATGGCTCTTTCCGACAACGCAACGCCGCATATCCCAAGCTCCGGATACCACTTATGTTGACCTGGTCATCTTTGTTAAGCCGGAAGGGATTCATACCATGTATATCAATCATGAATTGATTCCATCTACCGCTTTTGATACTTTTCCGTACACAAACGGTGATTATTACTATCTTCAATATAGCCTTTTTAATGAATCTATTCCCGACTTTTTTATCTTAGAAAATGAAAATGGGTTTAATGCAACTATTGAAGAATTTGGATATAATATGAGACCCAATAGCACCTATGGTTTATTGGATTTCATCTATTTTCATAATAATGAGTCCGGATTCAACTATTATGAGTCTCCTGTTCCTTATTCCAATTTGAGTCCTGTTGATTCTGCAACCGTTTACCGTTGTGTCGGGGATCTACTACATCTGGAAGTACCTCATAATCCTCATTCTGTAGCCATAGATTGGATTGTAGATGGAACGCTATATCCCAATTCTCCTACTGTAGATTTTCCCTTAACTGCAGCAGGTCAGCTAACCGTTCAACTGGTTTTACACTATACTTGTCCCGATACTACGACCACATTTGTTGTCGTGGTACCTCCACCTGTAATTCCATTTTCTACAGACACTATTTTGTGCCAAGGAACCGAGCTTTCTGCAGAAACGCCTGATGCAATTCACTATTTGTGGTCCACCGGAGATACAACCGCTTCCATTATCATCGATACAGCGGGGCATTACTCGGTATCTGTTACCAATTTAGGTTGTACCGTTTCTCTCAATGATATCAACGTTCAACTCTATCCGCAATCTTCGGTGAATTTAGGCAATGATTCCATTCTATGTGCTTTGGCTACGTTGCTCCTGAATGCCGAACAACCCCATCCTGCCACCTATTTATGGCAAGATTTATCCACCAATACAACCTATTTGGCGAGTTCTGAAGGGGATTATTGGGTCATCGTTACAGATGAATGTTTGCAGGTAAGCGATACCATTTACCTGGGATATTTGTATCCTATTGAAGTTGACTTGGGCAATGATACCACGCTTTGTGAAGGTCAACATTTGCTTCTTTCAGCGGAAACACCTTATTGTACCTATTTGTGGCAAGATGGATCCACAGAAGCTACCTATTTGGTGAGGTATGCCGGTGTTTATCAGGTGTTAGTCTCCAACCTCTGTTTTGACGAAACCGCAGAGATTGAAGTTTTCTATCAACGCTGCGAACAGGAACTCTATATTCCAAGTAGTTTCACTCCCAATTCAGACGGGTTAAACGATCAGTTCAAGCCGATTTTTGCCTATCCGGAGAAAGTAGAAGAATATACCATCTATATTTACAATCGCTGGGGAAATCTGCTCTTCACATCCCAAAATCCGGAACAAGGCTGGACAGGCGAAGGTTGTATGAACGGCGTTTACACCTACGTCATTTTCTACAAAACCGAAGGAAAAGGAGGAAAAGTAGTGAACGGAACGGTAACGATATACTAAATTACGAATTACGAATTACGAATTACGAATTACGAATTAGACCTCCCCTAGCCCCTCCAAAGGAGGGGAACAATCGATAAAAACAATGATTATGGTCGTAAAAATGAAGGTTGTAGAGACAGGGCATGCCCTGTCTCCATGGTGTTATTATGCGATACATTAAAATTACAACAAGCATTTGATATTCAGGTAATTACAAATTTGACAATTTAAATTAACCGCGATTGTAGGGGCAGGGCTTGTCCCTGCCCTTTGCCGAGTGGGGCGATAAAATGTCTGAAAAGGAATACCTATGCTGCCCCCCATTATTTTTATTTACAAATAAGAAGTAAGAAATTAGAAATATGAAATAAATCTACTATTGAATATAAATACCTGACAATCAAGTAATTCTAAATTCTAAAATCTAAATTTAAACTTTCGACTTTCGACTTTCGACTTTTATAGGTCTACCACTGTTATGCCGCTGCCGCCGAGTTCGAGGATTTCATCGTAAAAATCGCGTACTTCTTTTCTGCGGGCGAGGTATTCGCGGATCTTTTTTCTGAGGATGCCATCCCCTTTGCCGTGCAATATCTTGACCTGATGTACACTTAAAAGCACCGCTTCATCAAGAAGGGCTTCTACTTGTACTATAGCGTCATCAGTTCGCACCCCTCTTAAATCAATATAAGGCTTAAAATGACTCAACTTCTGATTGATTAAGTCGCCCAAACGAGTTCCACCCACATTCGTAAACCCTTTTTTCTCAATCGTTTTCGCCTCTTTCTTACTGATTCTGGTCAATTTGTTGAGCACCGTTTTGAAAGTAATCCCTTTGAAAGAAACCGTCACATCATTGCCTTTAATCTGAACCACTTCACCCACTGTTTGCACCTCATCAATCAACACCTGATCCCCCACTTCAATCGGTCTATCTTCCTGTACAGGTTGAGGCGCGGGTTTAGGCTTGGGAACCATCGGTTTAAAAGCAGGTTCTTTGGTTTGTTTCTCTGTTTTTTTGGAAAGCTCCTCTTTAAATTGATCCACTTGAGCTCTGATCTGTTTGGTTTTTTCAGAATCTGCCTTCACCTCTTTGATCTCCCGGATCGTTTTTTCAATCACTTTATTGGCATTCTCTACGATTTGAATAGCCTGATTTTTAGCGTTTTTTAAAATCTCTTTCCTTTGACTTTCAAACTCCTCATATTGAGCCTGATAGTCGGCAATGAACTGCGCCAGCTGTTCATCCGTTTGATTGACCAGTCGCAGCTGTTTGGACAACTCTATCTTTTCGAGTTCCACCTCTTCCAACGCCCGTTCATAGTCAATTTGCGCCGTTCCGGACTTTTGAATTGCCTGTTCGATAATCGTTTCCGGGAATCCGATCTTTTTGGCAATTTCATAAGTAAAAGAACTTCCCGGTTTGCCTTGTTTCAGGATAAAGAGCGGTTTCATGGCATGAATATCGAACAGCATCGCTCCATTTACCGCTTCGGGATGAGTTTCCGAAAAGAGTTTCAAATTCGCAAAGTGGGTCGTGATAATTCCGAAACTTCCCATTTTGTACACATGCTCCAGAATCGCTTCCGCCATCGCTCCCCCCAATGAGGGCTCCGTTCCCGATCCAAATTCGTCGATTAAAAAGAGCGAACCCGGGGTCATGTTCTCAATCATGATCCTGATATTGTTCAAGTGCGAGCTATAGGTACTCAAGTCGTTATCTATCGATTGCTCATCCCCCATATTGATGAAAAAAGTGTCGAAAATCCCCATATCCGAGACGGGTGAGAGCGGAACTAAAAGTCCCGATTGCAACATATACTGCAACAATCCGACCGTTTTAAGACAGACCGATTTTCCTCCCGCATTGGGTCCCGAAATAATCAAAATCCGTTGGTTTTTATCCAGTTGGAGATCCAACGGTACAACTTTTTTATCTGTTTTTTTATAATTTTTATATAAAATCGGATGTAAAGCTTTCTGCCAATGGATAATTTGAGTATTCAACACATTTGGCAGATGGGCATCCAACTCGATTGCCAGAAGGGCTTTGCCACGAATATAATCGATCAATCCCAAAAAACGCAGATACTCATACAGATTCTCGCTTTGGAATCTGATCCGGTTGGTCAATTCCGTCAATATTCTGATGATCTCTCTTCTTTCCGCATTGAGCAGATCTCTCAACTCATTATTGGCATCAAAAACCTCGGTCGGTTCAATAAAAACGGTTTGTCCTGTTGCCGATTCATCGTGAATAAATCCTTCAACTTTACGCTTATTGGGCGCAGGTACCGGAATACAGAGTCGCCCATTCCGGATGGTCATTTCCGCATCTTCCTTGAGTAGTCCTTCCTGTTTAAAGTTCCCCAACAGCTTCCGGATTTTACGATCTGCTTCCCCTGAAATCTTAATGATCTCCGACCTGATCTGCCTCAAGGTATCGGAGCTGTTGTCTTTCAGTTCCCCTTTGGGATTGATAATCCGATTGATGGCTTCCAGGAGTTCAATTTCGAGGTAAACATTTTCGCAAATTGCCCACAAATCGGGATATTTCTCCTCTTTATTTTTCACCCTAAAGTAAACGGAAATATCGATCACTGTGGAGATGACCGTTCTCACTTCTACCAACTCTTCCACTTCCAGAAATGTGCCTTCCGGTTTGATTTTTTGAAGATAGGGTGTAATATCGACAATCTCTTGCAGCGGCACCGGATCATCCATGAGAATGGCGGTTTTGAACTGCTCCGTTTCATGCAGGCGCATCATGATCTCATCGTACTGATTGAGCGCTTTCAGATTGAGTGCCCGCTCCTTCCCCATTGTGGTAATACAATGACTGGAGAGCCACTCTTTTATAGTGTCAAATCCTATCTTTTGTTCAAAATTTTCCGGAAAGATCATACTTTTACTCATTAAAAAGAAGTTGTCGCCCAGCCGTTCTCTACTTTGTACGCCAATTCGTGAATCCCTGCTTTTTTCAACTGCTCTTTTGCTTCTTCATAGCAAAAGCCCAGCTCTTCCGATTTGTGCGCATCACTGCTAATCACAACAGGAATTCCCTTTTTAGCAACCTTCTGCAGAATATAATCGGAGGGATAAAATCCGGGATATCGTTTTTTGTAAATTCCTCTGGAATTGATTTCAACAATGATATTATGTTTGTAAACCAGATCTACTGCATGATCCACCAACTCCAGATACCATTTTTCATCCTCCTTAAAATAGCGATCTCTGTTGTGCATTTTAATTTTATCGAGGTGAGCGATAATATCCATCGGTTCAGTTTCTATCATCTCGAAAGTTTGTTCCCAGAAAGCGGTTACTCCCTTTTTGATATCCATATTAAAAAACTGGAGCAATCCTTCATCATAAGTTTCCTGTTTGGAACCATCGATAAACCACACTCCATCATCAGAGTGCGGCGGTTTGACAAGATGCACCCCTCCAATCAGATAATCGAAGGAAAAATTGTCCAAAAAATATTGAAAGGGATAGGTTAATCCCGGAATAAAATCACATTCCAATCCTTTAAAGAGTTGAATTTGAGGGAACTCCTTTTGATATTTTTCGATATCATCAAGGTAGTTTTGCACCTGATCCATTTTAATTGAGAAATTATTCTCCTGTATAATGGGAGAGTGAGCGGAGAATCCCAAATGGTCCAATCCAAGTTCTACACCCTTCTCTACAAAGAGTTTCATTTCATCCTTCCCGTCACAATAGAGGGTATGTGTGTGATAATTAGCTTTTATCATGAATAACTATACTTTTCACTTCTCCGTCATAGAGTCGTGTTGTTAATATATCATTTTCCTTTACTTGAGTTTTATCTTTTACTGCTTTTCCATTCAGATAGGTAATACTATAGCCCTTTTTCAGAATATTTTCGGGACTTAAAAGCTGAACTGTCGTCTCAAAGCGTTCCAGCTCTCTTTTTTGCAAATCTATAAAGCGGAGCGTAGCAGTTTTGAGCGATTGTTGAGTTGTTTCTATTTCCATCTGCTTGGTTTGTACGATGAAACGTGCCGTTTTATAGATTGACTCTTCCCACTGATCCAATTGTAATCGCTGAGTTACCAATTTTTGCGATACATACTGAACAATCGTATTCTGAATATCTTCGACAGCAACCGCAAAGTTATTATACTGCTGAATCAAAAAATAGGCCACTTCTGTCGGGGTAATCTTGTTTTGGTACGCCACCATATCCGTTACGGTTTCATTGGTTGAGTGTCCAATACCGGTAATGACAGGCAAAGGAAAAGTAGCCACTTTATGTGCCAGCAGATACTCATCGTAGCAGCTCATTCCCACATCTCCTCCTCCCCCTCTCACAATCACGACAACATCAAATTTCTCCTTCAATTTTTCAATTTCCTCCAATCGGGTCACCAGTGAAACAGCCGCTCTATCTCCTTGCAATATAGATGGAAATAGCTCTGTTTCAAAGCAATAGTTCCAGTGATTCTGTTTCAGTGTTACCATGAAGTCGCTATAGCCCTTACTGGTTTCCACAGAAATAACAGCAATTTTTTTGGGAACAAGAGGTAGTTTCAACGAACGATTGGCATCAAAAACCTCCTCTTTTTTCAATCTTTCGATCACTTCCTTTTTATTTTTGGCAATTTCGCCCAAAGTGTAAGAAGGATCAATATCCTGAATAAAGAGACTGAGTCCGTGGTGTGAATTGAATTCTATGGTTGCAAGAAACAAAATCCCGATATTCTCTTTCAAGGGATCGCCGGTCATTTTTAGAAATCGCTCATTGATGACTCTAAACTGATTAGACCAAATGACGCCTTTCATTTGGGCTTTAATTTTTCCATCCTCCTTCTCGACCAATTCAGGGTAACAGTGTCCGGAATGAGGGTAATAGTTCAATTTCAGGATTTCCGCTTTGATATAATAAGCCCGTGTATAAGTTTTTGCAACTACACTTTCAATACTTTTAGTGATTTCAGAGAGGGAGTAAACCGGTCTCTCATTATAAGTTTCGCGTTGTTTTTCCATTAGTTTTTGAGTGTTTCTGTTAGTTCCATCTATAGAGTTTTCCTTTACGGATTGTAGCCACTATTTTGCCATCCAACTCTCTGCCGATAAAGGGAGAGTTTTGAGATTTTGAAAGAAATTGTTTGGGGTCCACTGTCCATTTTTTATCCAGATCCACAATCACAAGATCTGCATCTTTTCCCACTTCCAAAGAGCCTTTATTGAGTTTCATCATTTGGGAAGGGGTTGTGGATAGCAATTCAACCAATCGGTTCAAGGTAATATGTCCCGGTTTTACCAAAGTGGTGTAGCAGATAGAGAAAGCCAGCTCCAGTCCCATCATCCCGGGTGCTCCCGCCTGTTTCTCTTCGGCAGTATGCGGCGCATGGTCTGTAGCAATCGCGGCTACCGTTCCATCCTGAATGGCAGCGATGAGCGCATCGATATCCTCTTTTTCTCTGAAAGGAGGATTGACTCTGTAGTGATTTACCTCTTCACCGGTCGCAAAAATATGGTGAGGTGTTACTTCGCAAGTTACGTTATGTCCCTCTTTTTGGGCTGCGCGAATCGCCTCGATAGCCTCTTTGGTGCTGACGTGACAAAAATGGAGATGTCCACCGATTTTTTTCAACAGTTCTATATCTCTGAATGTCATGTTGTTCTCTGCGATTCTCATATCGATTTTGCTGTATCGAGCATCTTCAGCGTGAGACATGATCGTGATATTTTTCTCTTTGCAAATCTTAAAAATCTGCTCCATCACCTCATCATCATTCACGCCGCTGCCATCATCCGTAACAAACAGCACCTGATTAGGTTCAAGTTGTTCCAGATGTTGATAATCGATACCGTGCAGGTTTTTGGTCATGCTTAAAGTCTGATTGACGGTCACCAGATCTAACGCTTTTGCTCTTTGGTGCACATCCTCCACCAATTCCATACTACTGATAATCGGTCTGGTATTGGGCATGAGGTTGACGGCAGTGTAGCCTCCGTGGAGTGCCGCCATACTTCCGGTTTGGAGATCCTCTTTGTGAGTCAGACCCGGGTCCCGAAAATGGACATGCAGGTCGGTGAATGCGGGTAAGAGCGCCAACCCGTTCCCCTCGAAGGAGAGCACGTCCGAGTCACTGCTTAGTTGTTCTCCAAGGGCGATGATTTGGCTCCCCCCTATTTTTATTTCTCCAAAAAAATCAAGAACAGAATCTACTAAACGTATATTTTTAATCCACATAATCTCAAAATTTTGTTGATGCAAAGATAAAGAAAAAGGGGGAGTTCTAATTCCAAATTTTTCAGTATGTTTGCAGGATTGCTTTGTTTTTTATAGAACATTGAGTATCAAGAATATATAACTTTAAAATTTAATATTTAACAAAAATATATTTCTAATGAAATCACACTCTATTTCTTCAGAATTTCTAAGTTTAGAAAAAGTACAAGAGATCATCGAATCCAAAACGAAATTAGTTTTATCAGAGGAAGCCATAGAAGCGGTTCAGGCTTGCCGCACTTATATTGACGAAAAAATGGCTGCGAGCAGTACCCCGATTTACGGCATCAACACCGGATTTGGGTCGTTGTATAACCGCTCCATTTCGAAAGAAGACCTTTCATTGTTGCAAAAAAATCTGGTTATTTCTCATGCTTGCGGGATGGGTGACGAAGTGCCACAGGAAATTGTCAAATTGATGTTGTTATTGAAAATTCAATCGCTATCTCAAGGTCATTCAGGGGTTCAGGTTGAGACTATTCAACGGCTGATCGATTTTTACAACAAAGGTGTGTATCCTGTTGTGTATCAGCAAGGTTCGTTGGGTGCTTCCGGCGATTTAGCTCCTTTGGCTCACCTTTCATTACCCTTATTGAACATGGGTGAGGTGTATTACAGAAATAAAAAATATAGCGCCGAAGAGATCAATGCCAAATTTGGCTGGGAACCGATTACGTTGCAATCGAAAGAAGGATTAGCGCTGCTCAACGGAACTCAATTTATGGGCGCTTATGCAACCTGGTTAATAATTAAAGCGGAGAAATTATCCTGGTTAGCCGATATTATTGCCGCTGTTTCGTTGGATGCTTATGATGGACGGATTGAGCCGTTCCATATTTCCGTTCATATTGTTCGACCACATATCGGACAGATTGTAACCTCAGCACACATCAACCAGCTATTGGAAGGTTCAGAGATTATCAATCGTCCTAAACAACATGTTCAGGATCCTTATTCATTCCGTTGTATTCCACAAATTCACGGAGCAACTAAGGATTCACTTACCTATATTGGAAGCGTTATTGAAACCGAAATCAACTCTGTAACAGACAATCCTACCGTATTTCCGGAAGAGGATTTAATTATTTCTGCAGGAAACTTCCACGGACAACCTTTGGCACTGGTATTGGATTTCCTTTCTTTGGCTATGTCTGAGTTGGCTAATGTTTCTGAACGTCGTATCTATCAACTGATTGCAGGAAAACGTGAATTACCATCCTTCCTGGTTAAAAATCCGGGACTCAATTCAGGATTTATGATTCCACAATATACTGCTGCATCGATTGTTAGTCAAAGTAAAACGCTTTGTATGCCTTCTTCTGCCGATTCCATTGAATCTTCACAAGGACAAGAAGACCACGTGAGTATGGGTGCCAATGCAGCGACTAAAGCGTATACCATCATCAACAATACGGAAAAAGTATTGGCGATTGAGTTACTCAATGCGGCTCAGGCGTTAGAGTTCCGCAGACCGCTGAAATCTTCACCATTTATTGAAGAGTTTGTGGAGAGTTACCGCAAAGTGGTTCCTTTTGTAGAAGATGACCAATTGATGTACAAGTTGATTCATGCATCTCAAGAGTTTGTCAAGAACGCCAAAGTGATTGTTCCTGAAGAATACTAATTCATAAGCATAAAAAGATCTATGTTAGAGATTGGGCAAATTAAAAAAGTCTATTTTTTAGGCATTGGAGGGATTGGGATGAGTGGATTGGCACTGTTTCTCCTTAAACAGGGGAAACAGGTGTTTGGCTATGATCTTACTCCTTCCACTGTTACTCAATCTTTATCTGATCAGGGAGCGGTGATTCACTATACTGAGGATATTGAAGCGATTCCTGCCGGTATTGATCTGGTTGTCCTTACGCCTGCCATCCCAAAATCGCATAAGGAACTGGTTTACTTTCAGGAGAATCGCATTCCTATTGTTAAGAGATCGGAACTGTTGGGCATTATTTGTAAAGGATTTCCGGTGATTGCAGTATCGGGGTCACATGGTAAAACAACCACAACCTCGATGACCACTCACCTCTTGCACTCCATTTCACACCCGACACTCGCTTTTATCGGAGGTATTTCCCAAAATTTAGGAAGCAATTTGCTATATGATGCTGATTACAAAACTATTGTCGTAGAAGCCGATGAGTTTGACCGTTCTTTTCTTACGTTATATCCCCGAATAGGGGTTATCACATCAATGGATGCAGACCATCTGGATGTGTATGGTGATCTTTCGCATATGATTGGTACTTTTCAAGAGTTCACCAATCAGATTGACCGCACGGGTGCTTTGGTTATCCATCAATCGGTTGCTCATCTCATTGAACATCCTAACAAAATCACTTACGGAGGTACAGAAGATGCCGATTTCTATTTTCAAATAGATCATGAAACACCAGTTGAGACTCAATTTTCGATATGCAAGAAAACGGAAGATGGAGATCCTGTTTGTTTTCACAATTTGAAAATGAAAAGTTCCGGATTTCACAACCTTTTAAATGGATTGGCTGCATTTTTGGCTGTTAAGGAGCTGCTTGGGTTAAAGATGGATTCTGAAAACAGAGATGAATTTCAGTCTATTTTCGATTCTTTTGAAACCTGGCAAGGGGTAAAGCGTCGATTTGAATATCGGATTAAGAGCGACAACCTGGTTTACATCGACGACTACGCCCACCAGCCTCAGGAGTTGGAAGCGATCATCAATGCGGTGAAGAAAATATACTCTTCAGAAAAAGTAGTTGGCGTATTTCAGCCCCACTTATATACCCGAACCCGGGATTTTCTCCATGAATTTGCAGAGGCATTGGCATTGTTGGATGAAGTCATTTTACTCGACATCTATCCGGCACGAGAACTGCCGATTGAAGGGATTACATCAGATTATCTGCTTCAACTCATTGAAAATCCCAATAAAGTTAAACTTTCAAAACAGGAATTAGTTCCTTATCTGGTTAACCGTAAACCTAAAGTTCTCATAACTATGGGTGCCGGAGATATCGGCGTTTTGGTTCCGGAAATTGAAAAAGCATTAAAATCACTATAAAAAAGAAAATACTATGTTTACAGGAATTGTAGAAAAAACAGGAAAAATAGTTCAGATAGAACAAGAAAATACTAACTTTCACTTCACCATTGAGGTTGATTTTGCCCATGAACTCAAGATAGATCAAAGTATGGCGCATGATGGTTGTTGCTTAACCATTGTGAAAGTGGATGTGGAAAAACAACAATATGTTGTCACCGCAATGGATGAAACGATGATCAAAACCAATCTCAAATCGTGGCATGTAGGTTACGAAGTGAACTTAGAAAGAAGTATGAAACTGGATGGTCGTTTTGACGGACATATCGTTCAAGGTCACGTGGATCAGACAGCGGTTTGCGAAAAGGTGGTAGATGAAGATGGCAGCTGGCGTTTTTACTTCACTTATGATGCTGAACAGAATAATTTTACCGTTCCCAAAGGATCCATCACCGTGAATGGAGTCAGTTTAACCGTTGTAGATTCTGAAAAGGGTCGCTTTTCCGTAGCCATTATTCCCTACACTTATCAAGTTACCAACTTTCATAACTTCAAGCCGGGGAGCATTGTCAATATTGAATTTGACGTATTGGGAAAATATGTTCAGCGACTCATGGAGCAATATTTTGAAAGTCAACAAAAATAAAAACAGTTTTTTTACGTTTCAACCAAGTTGGATCCCTTTAAAACCCAAATAGATTGAAAATTAAAGCATACTTTTTTAAATACATATCCCCGAGTGTAGTTTTAATGCTCCTTTTCTTCTCTTGTGCAACAAACAAGAATAGTTTTCAAAATCGGGCTTACCACACCGTTACGTCAATGTACAATGTTAATTTCAATGGAAAAGAAGCATTAAAAGAGGGGGAGCAAGAAATTGCGAAAAAAAGAAAAGATAACTACACTACTGTTCTACCTCTCTACTATTATCCTTCAAAGGAGGATTTAGGATCTATCAATCCAAAGATGGATCGGGTGATTGAAAAAGGTTCTAAGTCGATTTACAAACACTCCATGCTCATTCGTGGTAAGGAGTACGTAAAAACGATGGATGATGCGTATATGATGATGGGTAAAGCTTATTTTCACAAGCAGGAATTCCAACAGGCAACCCGAATTTTTACTTATATCACCAAACAGTATCCAAACTGGGGATTGGCGGAAGAGGCTCAGATTCTCAATGTCAGAACAGCGATTCGCCAGGGACAATATACCCGTGCTCAGCAGTTATTGGAAGAAGCAGAGGTGATGATTTATCCTAAAAAGAGCAAAAAGTTAAATCTTCAATATTATGGGGCAGTAGCAGAACTGAATTTGACCGATCCGGCAGGTGAACCGGAAGATGCTATTGCTGCTCTCATTGAGATGTTAAAGTTGAAACCCAAAAAGGATATGAAAATGAGAATCAATTTTATCCTGGGACAACTTTACGAACAAGAGGGATATACCAAAGAGGCTCAACAACATTTTTTAGCGGTTATACGCAGTACTCCACCCTACGAAATGGAGTTTAACGCCCGAATGAAGTTGGCTTCCAATTATGATGGCACTGCCACATCAAAGGCATTAATTGTTAAAGAACTTAACAAAATGCTCAACGAGGCGAAAAATGAAGAGTTCAAGGATCAAATCTACTACGCATTTTCAGAAATGGAGCGGATTGACGAAAATAAAGAGGAGAGGGAAAAGTATCTGGCTCAATCTGTTTCGGCATTTGTGGATAATCAATACCAAAGAACATTATCATCCGTTACTCTGGCAGACCTTCTTTTTGAAAGAGACCAGTATATCCAGGCACAATCCTATTATGATACAGCGCTTTTAACCCTCCCATCCGATTATACAAATCGTGGAGAAATTATCAAAAAAGCCTCCTTCCTCAGAGATCTTGTGGATAATCTCAATGAGATCACACTACAAGACAGCTTACAAAGAATTGCCAAAATGAGTGAAGGTGAACGTAGTGCCTGGGTTAAAAGAATGATAGATAAATACACCGAAGAAGAGAGACGTTTGGAAAGAGAAGAAGCTGAAAGAATGATGCTCCTACAAACTACGCAAAGTTTTGCCAATGTGAATGTGAACACCAGTGGAAGCTCAAAATGGTACTTTTACAATCCCGGTTCCGTTTCTGCCGGTGCAACTGAGTTTTACAGAAGATTCGGAAATAGAAAACTGGAAGACAACTGGCTCGTTAGCAATAAACAGCAACTCTCATTCGAAGATATGAGCAATTTGAACACCGGTGATCTCGGTGATGTGGAAGAATATGATGAAGATGGCAATTTGATTGTTAAACGGGAAACGGATCCAAAAAAAGAAGCTTACTACACTCAAGATTTGCCTTTGACAGATTCTGCGATTGCCGTGTCTAATGCACTGATCAAAGATGCCATGTATAATGCTGCGATTATCTATCATGACCTGCTTAGAGATATTGAAAGATCCAATGAGATGTTCGAACAATTAATCACCAGATTCCCTGAAAGTGATATAGTTGCTCCTTCACTCTTTTTGATGTACACCAACTACAAAAAGGCAAATAATCCTAAAAGCGAAGTGTATAAAAATAGAATCTTAACCGATTATCCCGACTCCGATTACGCAAAATTAATCCTGGATCCCGATTATTATAAAAAAATTCAAGAAAAGCTGAATGAACTGGAAAAAGAATATGAATTAGCATACGATAAACTGATCAATAAAGAGTGGGAGCAAACCATTCAAATTGTCGAGAAAGCGATACCACTGTGCGAGCCCAATATCGAATTGAAATCGAAAATGGAATATCTCAGGGTTATTGCCAGAGGACAACTTCATAACGAGGACACCTTGAAAACCGGCTTAAGATATATTATTGATGAATATCCTAAAACAGAAATTGCCGGTATTGCAACCATCTTGCTTTCTACTTTTGGAGATGTTCAACCTACCGTTGCCACAACTGATTCTACTCAAAGCAGACCTAATCTCCTTACTATGGATTCTCCTTTCTCTTACCTCCCCAATGAACAACACTACGTTGTAGTCATTGCCAACGCTACGCAACTTTCCATAGCGGATATTAAGACCGATTTAACTAATTTCAACAGAGATTTCTACGCTCTTCAAAAGTTCAATATCAATAGTTTCTATATCAATCAGGATGAGCAGATGGTTACGGTCTCCAGATTTAAAAATGGAGAACTCTCGTTAGAATACTACCAAACATTATTATCCTCAGAAATCTTTAAAGATTATTTGAAACAAGAGTCGGTACAAGTCTACTGTATGTCGGCAACCAACTACACTACCTATTACAATAAAGTTGACAAAAGATCTTATTATCGACCATTTTTTGATAAATTTTATTTAAATAAAAAATAGCCATGAATAGATTATTTTCACCTGAAACTTACATCAAACGCAGAGAACAACTCATTAATACTCAACTCAAAGGGTTTGCTTTATTCCTCAGTAACGATGAAGCATCCATGAATTATCCGTCGAATACTTACAAATACCGTCAGGATAGTTCATTCCTCTATTTCTTTGGACTATCGATTCCCAATATTGCTGCTATTATTGATTTTGACCGTAAAGAGTGCATTTTATTTGGGGATGACTTTGAAATTGACGATATTATCTGGATGGGAGATCAGCCCAAGATGACTGAATTGGCGGCTTTGATAGGAATTACCAAAGTGATGCCTTACAGTGCTATGACAACCTATATTGAGCAAAATCGCAACCGTTTGCTTCACTACCTTCCTCCTTATCGTGGTGAAAAAATAATCAAATTGGCACAACTTTTAAATTGTCCTATTGAAGAGGTTGTCGGCAAAGCTTCCCAAGCGTTAATCAAGGAAGTGGTTGCGCTTAGAGAGATCAAAAGTGCTGAAGAGATTGTCGAAATTGAAGATGCTTGCGCTATCGGTTATGACATGTTCACCACCGCGATGAAAAAAACACGTGTTGGCGGAACGGAAGCTGAATTGGCAGGGATTGTTGAAGGAATCGCTTTAAGTGGAGGCAACGGCGTTTCTTTCCCGGTTATTCTTTCTCAACACGGCGAAACATTACACAATCACAACCACCATCTTACCTTAGAGGAAGGCAGATTATTATTGATGGATATGGGTGCTGAAAACGGCATGAACTACTGTTCCGACAATACCCGTACCATTCCGGTTTCGGGCAAATTCACTCCAAAGCAGGCAGCCATCTATCAAATAGTATATGATGCCAACATGGCGGGTATTGCCGCTTGCAAACCGGGCATCTATTTTAGGGATGTGCATGAAATTGCGGTAACAATAATCACCAAAGGACTCCAGGAATTGGGTTTGATGAAGGGTGATGTTGCCGAGTCTGTTAAAGCGGGTGCGCACGCTCTTTTTATGCCTCATGGTTTGGGTCACCAGATGGGACTTGATGTTCACGACATGGAAGATTTTGGCGAAGATAATGTTGGCTACGACGAAACCATCAGCAGAAGTCCGATTTTTGGATGGGGTTCTTTGAGAATGGCGAAAGAATTGCGACCCGGTCATGTGGTTACTGTGGAGCCCGGAATCTACTTCGTTCCTCATTTAATCGAGATTTGGAAAAGAGAAAATAAATTCTCTCAATTTTTGAATTACGACAAGATTGACGAATATGTCGGCTTCGGAGGCATTCGTGTTGAGGATGATGTATTGATCACCGAAACCGGACACCGTGTATTAGGCAAACCGATTCCCAAATCAATCGCAGAAGTGGAAGCTATCGTTGGGTCTGAGCCTTTGACGTAAATCAATTAGACCTCCCCCTGCCCCCTCCAAAGGAGGGGAATTAACATTTTGGTATACGAGAATTTAGAGCAAATTATCTATTAATAATTTGATCACAAAATCTTAAGAATCAGCCTATTTCGACTTCCGACTTTCGACTTTCGACTTTTTTTCATTCCGCCTTCCGCCTTTGAAATAACCCCGTAGGGGTGACATGATTGTAGCAAAATGTTGACCCAAGAGCCCAAAGAACCCCGTAGGGGTGACATGATTGTAAATCTGGAATTAGTAGATGTTATATAAAATTCAGCAATTATAGTTCATAACAACCTGTAAATCAGATATAACAACACCCCTATTAATCCAGAGGATTACCAACGCCATCTAAACCCACAGTAAAAGAAACAGGTTGTCCTATATCTGTTAATGGAATAGAGAAACTATAACCTATTATAAATTTATTTGTTTTAGCATTAAAGCCTCGATAAACAGGAGAAAGAAGTACTCCGTATTTTCTTAACACACTATCTACGGAATTATTAAAAACATCTTTTACAATTATCCTATTAAATATCGTGTCATTTTGCTTTATCAAAATTATTTTAGAAGCAAAATTATGAGTAATAAAATTTTCACGTCTTGTTTCCTCATCCCAAGAGTATTTTGACGGAATTATTAACGTATCAAAAAGACAATAATGTTTTAATTTTAGTTTGTATAATTGGTTATTCACTTGAATAACTGTATCAATACTTATTGTATCATTATACATAGATCTATATTCATTTAACACATCTTCATAATAAAGTTCAAATTCTTTAACTGTATCTATATTATTGGCAATAGTACTATATTTTTCTTGAGCATTTATTTGAGAGCTTGTACTGTTCTTAAAAGAATTACAAGAAAATAATAATATAATCACTATTTGTAGTAATAATAACTTTTTCATTTCATTGCAGCAATATCAATCAAAAAAACATCATGGTATATATCCTGGTTTATAGAATGGTCCAACAAATACTAAAACAATACTTAATACTAAGTATATTACAAAAATATAATTATAAGATCTTCTTTTTTTTAAGAATTTTTCATCGGAAAACTCCACCAATAAAGAGTTTATTCTTGATTTTGAAAAATAAATAAAAATAATTATTGTGACTATGAATTGTAATAATAAAGGTGAATATTTGGGTTTAAATGGGAAAGACACTAAATCTAATTTTGATAAAAAAGCAAAAACTACTATTGCATTCAGTGTAACCAGAAGACCATATACTGCACTCGAGTATAATCTGGAAAACTCTGAGTGATCAGTTTTCAGTAATCCTTTATAAAACATTATAAAAAAGTATTTTAATATCATCTATTATCTAAGAATTCATAAAATTTTAAATTTTCTCCAACAAAATAATCAGGGGCGGTAAAAATAACGCAATGTTTTCATAATCAATGGGAATTGATTTGGCAAAGGTAAATAAAAAAGGCGAAAGGCGGAAGGCGAAAGGCGAAAGTTTTTTTATAAATTGAAAATTGAGAATTGAAAATTGAAAATGGTCAAATATCTTGCGTATCTCATTGATATTCATATCAATAGACCTAATATTTAGAGACTGTGTAAAAATAGCAAATTTATCGATTTTAAGTTTTTCTTTGTAGAAACGCAACCACTCATCATCTAAGAGGCATGTCTACAGTTGTTGAATTTAACCACCCTCTTTTTTTTCTTCCTTTTGTGATTGTTTCAACGTATATCCAGCTTCCCTCACAATCCAAAATTACTACAGCGCCTTCATCCGTGAGTTTAGCAACTATTTTTGAATCAGCATGAGGTTTTTTATAAAGAGGCACTACATTATAAATTCGGGTGTCATAATCATAATTATAGACCCACGTTCCCAAAGTTCCTTTTTTTACAAAAAAACTACTGTCTTCACAAAATTCACCGCAAACTGGGTTTACTTCGTCTGTAAACTTGATTCTAAAAAAATCACCTTGTTTTCCGGTAATAATCACCGCATGTCCCTGTTCAAAGTCAGGAGGACAAATCCAATATGTTCTATTATGAGGCTCATTTGCAGTAGTATTAACTTCTAAATGAAAAAATTTAGGATTAAACATACCACATTTACAATCATGAACAAAAAACTTTATATGCGTAGTTGCTTTTATGTTTGGAATAAACTTTAAAGTATCAGACCCTTGACAGGGTGAGTAAAAAAGTATAAATGATAATACAAGTACAAATTTATGCATAATGTTTAAGATTTATATTTTATTTTCTTTGCATATTGTTTTCATTAATAGCTTTATTAATTTGTTCTATTAAATTAGTACTGCAATTTATATACTTTTTATGAGTGAAATAAAGTTGATTATTCCGAGTTAAAATAAAAAATGGATTTGTTGGATATTGAGAAGATAAAACGTCGAAAAGTTCAATTTTAGTATTCGTTGTACTTTCGGAATAATAAAAGACCTCTTTAAGATCAAAATTTACTAATTTATTTATTTTTTGTGAATTTGTTAGTTCTATTGTTGTTGAGTCGACAACAATTATATCCGATTGATCGATTGTTAATACACTATCATCTAGTGAAACAAACCCGATTAATGGAATATTATTTTGACCTATTAATTCAGGTAATAAAAACATACCAATAATAAAAAAATAAAATTTCATTTTGTTATTTTTTTGATAATATCCACTCTCACCTATTGACTCTGCAAATGTAAATAAAAAAGGCGGAAGGCGGAAGGCGAAAGTTTTTGAAGTATGAAGTATAAATTAGAAATATGAAATAGATCTATTAAAAAAATGTAAATGCCTGATACTCAATTAATTCTAAAATCTAAATTCTAAATTCTAAATTAGGAAACGTAATTCGTAATTCGTAATTCGTAATTGATATCGTCCAAAATCCTACATAAATTCCATATAAACCACTTTCATGTATTGATCCATTAGGACTTTGGTGAGTCTTTGGATGAGATTTTTGCGGATCTCAAACTCTACGGGTTGGGAGTAGTCTATATTGTATTCGTTGATTTTTGTTCCTACCAGAATGTGGATTTCATCGCTTTCCAGTAGCAGTTCAGCCAATCGGTCGGCGGGTCCTTTTCCAAACCGGTAACCGGGTTTGTATTGATTCGATAACAGATAAACCACCTTACTCAAAGTGAGAACTCCTTCTGTAATCAGATCAATTCCTATCATTTTGGAGGTTGGAGGCAGCGTATGGTCCATAATAGGCTCATCTACGACAGTTCTTCCCGACTCTCTTGCAATAATCTCAGTGGTGGTTGCTCCTGATATCACCTTTTTCCCGGAAAATGTGAGTAATTTTTGTGCAAATTCGGGATCTTTTTCCGGTTCCATGGGGGGTCCTGTACAGAGCATCATCTTTCGAGGTTCTCTGAAATAAACCACCGCACAAGAGAGGTCATCTTTCGGAACATGCAGGTCATTCGCCATGGCTCGTTTTACAATCTTTTCAGATAATTCTTTTGCCGATATGGTCTTGTTATTGCTAATCAGGATCCTGATCTCTTCTCTCAAATCATTCCTTCCCCACCCGGTGGGCATTCCCATTCCGAGTCCCGACTGGGTTATTCCATCGGAGTAAAAGATAATCCGATCCTCCAATTGAGGTTCAAAAGAGGTTGTTTTCAGATCCAACCATCGCTTATCCGATTCCGCATCCACATCGATCGGCTCCCAGTTGGGCTCAAAAACTCTTTTCCCGCGCATGATAATCGTTTGAGGATTATCATACTCCAGAATATTAACTGAATTTGTGTCAATGGAAATATCCACAATGGTGTAGGTGGCATAGCTTGTATTTCTTTCACTACATACCGGCAATGCCTTCATGATAATTTCCGCAATCGTTTTGGGGTCTTTATGCTCCTGGGATAAATTAAGGGAAATAGTAGCCGTTAGAGTAGCCAATACATTCGCTTTTACTCCTGAACCCATTCCATCCGACAGGACAGCCAACACTCTGTTCTCTTCAGGAATTCGCTTAGAGATAAAAACATCACCACAAATTCTTTCCCCATGGTGAAAAGTTTGATAGATATCTACTTCAACGTGGTAATACTTTTCCATAACACTCTTTTTCAATCTTCAAAAATATAAAAAATCCGTCAATTAATCATTCTCTTCCAGAATTTTAATCAATGGCTCTATCTTGATATTCTCCCCTTTCACTACATGGTGTGCTTGCAGATAAAATTGTTCCCGCTTTAGCAGTTCATTTTCAACAAACTGCATCAATTCCTGATCCGACAAACCACGAATCAAAGGTCTCGTTTTTTTGGAATGAACCAACCTGTCAAACAATGATTTTGTTGACATTTGGATATAAACTGCCTCTGAATGTTGAGTAATCAACTCCATATTTTGGTAAAAACAGGGCGTTCCTCCTCCCGTTGCAATCACTACCTTTTCCAATTGGAGTGTCTCTTGCAACTGAGTCTGCTCCCAGATCCGGAATTGGGTTTCCCCAAATTGCTCAAAAATAGCGGGTATGGAAAGTTGTACCCGCTTCTCAATCTCTTGATCCAGATCAACAAAACGATAATCCAGTTGTTTTGCTAATTTTTTCCCTATGGTTGACTTCCCGGAGCCCGGAAATCCAACAAGAACAATCCTTGAGTGCATAAAAGATCTACAAATAATCTTTCATTGCCAGCAACAGATTGTCGGCACACGCTGCAATATCTTTTATCGTTGCAGGAAGCATATAGCAAGGAGTTGTGAATACCAAATTATCGATATCCGAATACACCTCTGTTTGTTTGGTTACCACATGTTTCGCTCCAATCTGTTCAATATTTTTGATGGTTTGTGGGTCGCTTCCAATTGTTACAGTGATGTTTTTCAACACTTTAGCGATTAAAACCGGTGCAATACAGAGCGCTCCGATCGGCTTTTTAGTTTGGTGCGCTTCCCGAATTAATGCCGCAACATCATCTCTAACTTTCGCATTGACGCCATCAAAAGCGTAGGTCATCAAATTTTTCGCCGCTCCAAATCCTCCGGGAAAAATCACACCGTCAAATTGGGACAATTGAAGCTGATCTAAGGGTTTTACATCACCGCGGGCAATTCTTCCCGATTCTTCCAGCATGTTTCTTTGAGAACCGGTCTCTTGTTGCGTAATATGATTGACAACATGATGTTGTGGTCCATCCGGTGAAAAAATCTGATATTGATGTCCGGCTTTATCGATTGCCAACAGCGTCATAACAGACTCATGAATTTCGGAACCATCCATTGAGCCGGATCCACATAAAATAACTGCAATTTTTTTCATTCTTCTCTAGTTTTAAATTCAACCCTCAAAGATACGAAAAAAAGGCGAAAGGCGAAAGTCGAAAGGAAAAAAAGGCGGGAGGCGGGAGGCGGAAGGCGGAAATCCAATTACGAATTAGACCTCCCCTAGCCCCTCCAAAGGAGGGGAACAATCGATAAAAACAATGAAAAAGGTCATAAAAATGGCTGTAGAGACGCAATGCGTTGCGTCTCTATGATTCCAGAGTGGGGAAATAAAATAACTAAAGTGCGAAACATGATCTGCCCCCTTATTTTTTTTATTTCAAAAAAAAGATTATGATAAAAATAATCAGCTAAAACTTGAGGAAAATGGATTACTCTTCTTGTATTTTTTCCACGATAAATGTTTGCTGTTCAGGGGTTAACTCGGTGTGCATCGGGAGTGAAAGTACTTGTTCTGACAGCTTTTCGCTTACCGGCAGGCTGCCCAAAGTGTGACCCAGATGCGCAAACGGCTTTTGCAGATGCAGTGGTTTTGGATAATAAATCATGGAGGGGATCCCATTCATCGCTAATTTTTCCTTGAGTCGGTCGCGCTGCCCATCCATCACTGTCAGGGTATATTGGTGGAACGTATGTGTCGAATAATCAACACGTTGAGGAATAATAACTCCGGGATCATCCTGAAGCAACAGATCATATAAAGCCGCCGCATTTTCCCGCGCTTTGATATAATCATCCAAATATTTCAGCTTCACGCCCAAAATGGCAGCCTGAATCGCGTCCAATCTGGAATTAACGCCAATCAGTTCGTAATGATATTTTTTCACGGAACCATGATTAGCAATCATTCTGCACCGTTCCGCCAACTCCTTATTTTTGGTAAAAATAGCACCGCCGTCACCAAAACATCCCAAATTTTTTGTGGGGAAAAATGAAGTGACTCCGATATCTCCAATCGTTCCGGTCTGAATTGTATTCCCTTGTTGATCAATATATTGCGTACCCAACGACTGGCATGCATCCTCGATAATAAAAAGCGAATGTTGGTTTGCAATCCTCTGAATTTCCTGCATATTGGCAGCTTGTCCAAACAGGTGCACCGGAATAATCGCCTTGGTTTTTGTAGTTATTTTCTCTTCAATCAACGCCGGATCTATATTGAACGTTTTGGGATCCACATCCACAAAAACGGGTGTCAAGTGAAGCAAACTGATCACTTCTGCGGTTGCAATGAAGGTAAAAGGAGTGGTAATCACCTCATCTCCAGGTTGTAAGCCCAACGCCATCAGCGCCATTTGCAACGCATCGGTACCGTTTCCACAGGAGATTACGTAAGGGATTTGAAGATACTCTTGCAGTTGTATCTCAAACTCTCTCACTGTTTTACCTTGAATAAAAACAGAGGAATCGATCACATTTTGAATCGCTTCATCAACTTCTTTTTTAATTGCGAGGTATTGACTTTTTAAGTCAACCATTTGAATAGAATCCAACTCTTATTTTTTATATGTTTCAATTATCGTATTCATCATTTTCTCCGTCTTGGCAGCTCCTTCACCCAAAATAAATCCAATTTGCTGCACTTGACGCAAATTCTCCTCGATCACCTCAGTAATTCTGTCAATAATCTCTTCCGGTCTCTCTTCAGTGGAGTGTAAATTGCGGAGAATAATGCAAACAATCTGGTTAGGAATCAAAGGGAACATGCTCGCATTGATCAGTCGATCATGGATTTCCACATCTTTAGTTAACTTCTCATCATTATGTTGCAACAGATAAGTAATTTGGGAAATTAATGATGCGGGAAGTAATGATTTCAGGCTGGCACCCACCAGGAATGGCACCACTTCGTGGATTTCAATGGCATCTTCGCCGAGAATATCCAAAAATCCCTGATTGGAATCAATCACTTTTAAATCGGCATCAGTAATGACAACTCCTGTTCTCAAGTTTCTTACAAAAGTGGAAAAAGCGGATTTCAGAGATCTTCTTGCTATTTCTGCATCATTAAAATGCTCTTCCACCTCTTTCAGTTTAGATTCTGTCTTTTCCAGCTCCTCGTTATGTCTTTTCATATTGATGACCGCCTCCCGGGACCCAACTTGAGAATTTGGGATACACATTTCGGGGATTGCAGTTCCCTGAGCCACAGCATGTGCCAAACCTTTACATGTCTCATACCCGCAGGCACCACAATTCAACTCAACACCTTTTTTGGGAATCGTGATTTTTTTGAGGGCCACGCTCACACTATATTCATCCGGTTCCTCAATCACGTAAGGTTCTGATTCATATTGAACTTCCAATTCTTTATATTTTGAGTGATTCATAACGTCACTAAACCAACGATCAATCTCAAAATTTGCCAATCTCTTTTTGATATAATCCTTTGTAAAAGTATGTTTCAAATATTTATTTTTCAGATCCGACATGCCGGGTCCGGAAACACATCCTTCACAGTAGAAGAGAGAAAAGTTTGTTTTGATCAATTCCGGAAAATCTCTGAATTGGGCTACAGCCTGTAGTGTATTGGCGCCTCCTTCAACGGTTGTTGTATTTCCGTTTTGCAAACTGGAGTCCAATCCGGTAGCTTCAACAAAACCCTGAGCAATGGCATACAATCCCCCTTTATAACCGATCGGAGCATCAAAATCCGACATTTGAGTATAAGCCTCTTTGATGTTAAACTCATCAAAAAGTTCTCTTAGCTCTTTAAAGGTCAACACGGCATCAATTTTAGCATTGCCCTTATAACGATTAATTGCATTTTTTGCTGCAATACAGGGTGAAATATGAACTGCTTTTACATTTCTTCCATGGAGTTTTCTGATGATCACAGCTGTTGCGGCTGCCGGAGAAACCAGAGGAACCAAATTGGGTACCAAGTCACTATATTTTTTTTCAACCAGTTCCACAACTGCCGGACAGTGTGAGGTAATAAAGTATTTTCCATTAAAGTTTTGAGCAGTCAACTCCCTATATTTAGCTGCAATAACATCCACTCCGAAGCCCATTTCATTAACAAAGTAGAATCCCAGATAGCGGATCATTTTCACAAACTTTCTGTAATCGGCAATATCCACAAACTCACCGGCGATAGAGGGAGCACAAATGGCAGCTACTTTAGCTCCGGAATTCAGCATTGCTTTTACTTCTTCTTTGGAATCGTGGTATGAAATTGCACCATAAGCGCAAGCTGCAATACAATGTCCACAATGCACACACAGATTATCTTCAAAATAAGGGAATACACTGTTGGGTTTCACGTGAATTGCTTTAACATCACAAGCACGTATACATGCGTAGCAGGTTTTACATTTATTTCTATCCCAAATAATTACTTTACTACCCATATCAATTGAAATTATTCAAATAAAAAACAAAAATACATTTTTTTCATGTATACACAATACTTTTTTACTATTTTTGCGGAAATAAATCATATTTGTGAAGCTAAAAAAAATCTTAGTGCTTTTTGCGAGATTCAGACGCAGTTGTAAAGTTGGATTGGGAATCCCCAAAACAGTATTGATGTTAAGTTTTTTTACCGGTGTATTTGGGGCTACTGCTGCTATTATCATTAAAAACCTGCTTCACTTCACAGTAAGTTTACTTAGTAACACTTTCCCTGAGGCAGAACAGAACTACTTTTATCTTGCATTTCCATTAATGGGAATCTTATTGACTATCTTTTTTGTCACTCGTATCATCAAAGATGATATTTCTCATGGCGTCAGTATTGCTTTAAGAGCGTTATCTAAAAAAGGTGGAAGATTAAGGTCACACCATACCTACTCTTCTATGGTTGCCAGTTCTATCACTGTTGGATTCGGGGGGTCTGTCGGAATAGAAGCGCCCA
Source organism: Bacteroidota bacterium (assembly GCA_029570835.1). Lineage (GTDB taxonomy): Bacteria > Bacteroidota > Bacteroidia > Bacteroidales > WCHB1-69 > UBA5429. Next base: position 153,989 of record JAKPTX010000089.1, on the reverse strand, counting down.
TGGTACTCACCGGTTCAGCTATTGGGTCCAATCTGGCCCGATTATTTAATCTCAATGCAAAAAACAGCTCTTTATTGCTCGCTTGTGGCTCTACCGCTGCTATTGCTGCCGTGTTTAAAGCTCCTGTTGCGGCTATTACATTTGCCATTGAGGTGTTGATGATCGACTTCACTGCGGCAACTATTATTCCATTATTGATTTCTGCGGCAACCGGAACTGTGTTATCCATTCTATTCCTGGGAAAGGATATTATGTTGAATATCAACACAATCATCCCTTTTGAGACCGGAAATATCCTGTTTTATATCCTTTTGGGAGTCTTTACCGGTTTAGTCTCTATATATTTCTTGAGAACATCCCGAATGGTTGAACGGAAACTCAAAAAGATCAAAAGGAAATATCTCCGTGGAATTATTGGCGGTGTCGGATTAGGATTACTCATCTTTCTGTTTCCTGTTTTATATGGTGAAGGGTATGAAAATATTGGATATTTGGTAGAAAGTAAAACTACGTTACTTTTTAAAAATTCTCCGGTTTACCACTTACTGAAAAGTAGAGATCTATTTTTTGTACTTTACCTGGGGTTAATTATCTTAATTAAAGTATTTGCCAGTTCCTTGACCACCGGATCCGGTGGAATTGGTGGAGTTTTTGCTCCTTCTCTTTTCATTGGGGCTTTTGCCGGTTATTTCATTGCTTCTATCTTTAACTTATATTTTGGGACTACTTTACCAGCTGCCAATTTTGTATTGGCAGGAATGGCCGGGGTAATGTCCGGGATCATGCATACGCCGGTCACTTCTATTTTCCTTATTGCCGAGTTTTCTTCCGGATATCAACTCCTGATTCCGTTGATGATCACCTCTATTGCATCCTACTTGGTGGTAAAACCTTTTGAAAAACACTCCATTTATAGCAGACAATTGGCTGAATTAGGTGAACTTAAAACACATAACAAGGATAAGTTCGCTATGAAAAAAATCAAGTGGAAAAATTTAATGGATGACAACATACTAACTATTTCAATGACAGCTACATTACGTGAATACACAAAAGTGATTACAAGATCTACCAGAAACCTATTCGTTGTTGTTGATGATGAAAATAACTTTAAGGGTATGTTATGTATGGATCACCACAGAGAAACCATCTTTAAGCAAGAACTGTATGACACTTTAACCGTTCAGGATTTGATGTTTTATCCTACCACCGTTGCTTATGACACTGATTCCGGTGAAGAGATCATTGATAAGTTTAAAGAGTCAGGATACTTCAATTTACCTGTAATTGATAAAGATGAAAAATATATTGGATTCTTATCCAAAGCACATTTCTTAGCTGCATATAAAGATTTCATTGCTGCCGAATCAGAAGATTAAAGATTGCCATTGTTATGAATTTCGTAGTCGATATAGGAAATACGCTTCAAAAATTTGCACTTTTTGATTCTGATGACAACCTCATCTTTGTGAAAGCTGTGGATGAAATTTCAATAGATGAAATAGCGGACCTTTTTGAAAAGCAGAAGATTAAAAACTCGATTATTTCGACTGTTGCCCAACTCAATCCTCAACTGGTTGATTTTCTCCAAAAGAATAGCAATAGTATCATCTTTAACAAAAAACTAAATTTCCCGATTACTATTCAGTATGAAGATATTGAACATTTAGGAACAGACAGGATTGCCAATGCCGTTGGAGCCACTGTTTATTTTCCAAATCAAAACTGTCTTTCAATTCAATTGGGAACCTGTATTGTTTATGACTTTGTTGATCAAAACTCCGTTTATCATGGCGGAGCAATATCTCCGGGTATCAATATGAGATTCATAGGATTACATCAACAAACTCACAACCTTCCACTTGTCAAAAAAGAAAAGATCAATTACTTTATTGGAAAGACAACGGAACAATCTATCAAAAGCGGTGTTATGAATGGTGTTCTGCACGAAATCAGGGGGCAAATTGATACTTATAATACCCATTTTGACCATCTAAAAGTGTTAATTACCGGGGGTGATCACTCTTTTTTGCAAAATTCAATAAAAAATCAGATATTTGCAGTTTCAAATTTAGTCCTCATTGGATTAAATAAAATATTGAAAATGAATGTATAGAATAAGAACAATCCTAACCCTTTGGATTTTAATCCTTTTCCCATTTATCTCGAAATCTCAAAACGAGACTTCTTCTCCATATTCTTCATTTGGAGTAGGGATTTTAAATCAACAATCCAATACGACTTCTGCTTCAATGGGAGGGGTTGGTTATGCAATTCAGGAAAAAAATAACATCAATTTTAAAAATCCGGCTTCCTATACCAATTTTGATTCTTCCACTTTCCACGTGGACTTCGCATTCAGCGTTATTAACTCCACTCTAAGAACTGATGATGCAGAACACCAAAGCATGAGAGCTAAATTTGACTACCTTGTTATTGGGTTACCAATAATATCCAGATGGTCTTCCTCTTTAGGGGTAATCCCTTTTAGCGAAGTGGGCTACAATATATATGATAGCACTGAAGTAGAGCATATTGGAAAAGTTAATTACAGATATTCCGGAAGTGGTGGGTTGATGCAGTTATTTTGGGGAAATGGCTTTAAGATTACCAATCATTTCTCCTTGGGATTGAATCTTTCATATTTGTGGGGTAATTTGAATAGTTCCAAATATGCAGAATATGATGATTTGACTATTTACAACTCCAAGATTACGCAAAACATACTCGTTGATGGAATGCGTTTCAATATTGGATTACAATACAGATTCCCTCTAAAGAATAAGCAAGAACTAATGGTTGGAATCTCTTATGAAAACTCTTTGTTTATGCCAACAAGAGAAGATGAGACCGTTATGAACTATCGTGGACCTTTCGCATTAATTTCAACTTTTGATACGGTTTGGTTGCGCGTTAAAGAAGATGGGATTAAAGGGAAAATGAAACTACCTCAGTTTGTTGGTGTGGGTTTAGGATACAAAGTGGACTCCCGATATCTATTTGCCGCAGACTTTACATGGCAAAATTGGAAAAAATTCTCTGACGGCAATGACGATCAATTCCAAGATAATTTAATAACCGCAATTGGAATGCAATATGTTCCTAATGCTAAATCCAATCGATATATATCAAAAATAAATTATCGTGCAGGATTCAGCTATTCAACCGGATATATAGTAATTCGGGGACACCCTATCCCCTCTTATTCCATTTCTGTCGGTGCAGGTTTCCCCATTACAACATTTAGTTCTTCCTCCTTAATTAACGTAAAACTTGAATATGGAAAAATGGGAACTACTTCTCATGGATTAATCGATGATAGTTATTGGCGTCTTACTCTGAATATTAATTTGAACGAAAAATGGTATCAAAGAGTTAAATTAGATTGATTATAATAAAACTTTAAAATATAACGTTACAATTTAAAAAATAAAAAAAATGAAAAGATTATTCCTCGTGGCCATCGTGTCATTCTTTGCTCTTGGAGTTCATGCACAAACTTCAAATTGCTGGGGAGAAACCCCTGAAGATTCGCTATTTTGTTTGGAAAAAGTAAATTTATTTAAAGTACATTACGAAGCAAAAAATTATCAGGATGCCTATAACAATTGGCAAATGGTTATCAATAAATGTCCCTGTTCCTGGGATGCTATTTATACTTATTCTCAAACCATGCTTGATAATTTGATCAAAGATGAAACAGATTCATTAGCAAAGCGTAGACTAATAGACACACTATTGTGGACTTATGATGTGAGAAACACCTATTTCCCTAAAAAATTTAGTGAAGGAAGTTGTATTGGATTCAAGGCTTTAAATATGTTGCGCTATAATACTGATGAATTGAATGCTGAGCCCAATAAATACAAAGATATCTTCAAAATGTTTGAACAATCGGTGGAATTGGATAAAGAAAATACCCAACCTACAATTTGGAATAACTATTTCCAATTAGCTAAGGCTATGGTTGCTTTTGAAAACGATACTACCATCATTATTGATGCTTACGAAAGAGCAACTACATACATTAAGATTGGGGTGACTGAACAGTACAAAAGATTTGACCAACAAACTGCCAGATTGGAAGAACTACAACAAAAATATAATGAAAAATTGGTTGATCCGGGAGAATATCAAAGAGTATACCCTCTTCTAATTAGAGATACCGCTCGAATTAACAATTTTATTACCACTTACGAACAAACTCTTTCTAACATTGAGAAAACATTTACTCCTTATGCACCTTGTGAAGTATTGATGGAGGTATATGGAAGAAAAATGGATCAAATGCGTGATGATATCAATGCACTTAAGAAAATGTTATTGCTTTTCCAAAACTCAAAAGATTGCTTAAAAGGCAATACACTTTTTGAAGAAGCACTTGGAATTGTGTATAAAAATGAACCTAGTGCCGATGCAGCATTCTGGATGGGTAATTTCTTAATTCAACGCGATGATAAAACGAGTGAAGACTACGAAACAATCATAAAATATTACAATGAAGCTCTAGCCCTGTATGAAACGAATGAAGAAAAATCTACAGTGCAGTATATGATTGCTACAGTCTATTTCCTACAACAAAAATTCGTAGAGTCTCGTTCAGCTGCATTAGAAGCAATTAGACTAAAATCCAATAATGGACAAGCTTATATGCTCATTGGTGACTTATATAGTCAATCTGGATCCAGATGTTCCGGTGGCGATAACCTACCATATGCGTATAATTGGGCTGCTGCCGATAAATATATCAGGGCTGCTGCTGTTGATCCTAGTCTAAGCGAAGTGGCTGCTCAAAAAAGAAATAGCTTGCCTTATCCCACTAAAGATGCTAAATTTGAAAGAGGATTAAATTCCGGTGACACCTATAGAGTAGGTTGCTGGATTAATGAAACTACTACTGTTAGATAACTTTTCCTTAATGATTCTTTGAGAGATTAGATCGATGAACTTTTTTAAAATACAATATGCCATTCTTGTTTTTCTAGGAATGGCATTTTTATTTTCATGCTCTAAAAAAGAGTTCCAGTACAACGATCCAATCCAATTTGATGGAAAGTATCCGGATGAATCAGCGTCCAATATTGAAATTACAATCAGTGATTCCGGAATGATCATATTTACACTATATGCTCCGGTGATGAACAAATATGGGGGAATAGATCCCTATTTGGACTTTCCACGCGGAATCATTGTTACCTCATATAACAATGGAGAAAAACAATCTGTTTTAACTGCTGATTATGCTATTAGCGAGGATTGGACTCAAAGAATGGAAGCTTCTAAAAATGTGGTTATTACCGATTTGATAAAACACGAATCGATCAAAACTGAACAAATTATATGGAATAAATACACTAAAAAGATCTATTCCGAAGTAGAAGTAACTCAAATTAAAGCCGATGGAACCATCAATAAAGGAGATGGTTTTGAAGCCGACGAAAAATTTACTCGCTATGCTATTAAAAATCCTCGAGGGGAAATGCTAACCGATGAAATAGGATTATAACAGATCCATAATTTTTTCATACTTTTGTAAATAAATTGAAACTATGATACCTATTCAAATTATACGTGAAAATCCTGACTTGGTTATCGCCAGGTTGAAAATTAAAAATATTTACGCTCAAGAAACAGTCCAACAAATTGTACAGACAGATGCTGAAATAAGAGCTCTCAAAAAAAGTTTGGATGATAACTTGATGGAACAAAATAAAAAATCCAAAGAGATTGGAGCTCTTTTTCAAAGTGGAAAAGCTGATCAAGCAAACCAAATTAAAGAAAGAATCGCTGAACTTAAAGTAAAAGAAAAAACCGAACAGGAAGATTTAGCTAAAAAAGAGATTCTATTAATTGATTTACTGATCACCCTACCTAACCTTCCCCATGAGTCTGTCCCCGTAGGGAAATCTGCTGAGGATAATGAAATAGTCTTCCAGGAAGGAGAGATTGGAGAACCCAATGACGCACTGTCACCCCATTGGGAATTAGTGAAAAAGTTTGACATCATTGATTTTGATCTGGGGGCAAAAATTACCGGATCCGGATTCCCGATCTACAAAGGGAAAGGTGCTAAATTACAAAGAGCACTAATCAATTTTTTCCTGGATAGCGCAGCTAACGAAAACTACACGGAAGTTGTGCCTCCCTACATGGTTAATGAAGATTCGGCATATGCTACCGGACAACTACCTGATAAAGAGGGACAAATGTACCATGTTACACTAGATAATCTATATCTAATCCCCACCGCTGAAGTTCCTATCACTAATATTTACAGAGACACCATATTAAAGGAGAGCGATTTTCCTATTAAGAATTGTGCCTACTCTGCTTGCTTTAGAAGAGAAGCAGGGTCCTACGGAAAAGATGTGAGGGGACTGAATCGATTACATCAATTTGATAAGGTGGAAATTGTACAAATTCAACACCCGGATCAGTCATACGATACGCTGGAACAGATGAAGCAATATGTTGCTAATTTGATCAGAGAACTGGGTCTTCCTTTCAGAATTCTCAAATTGTGTGGAGGAGATATGAGTTTTACTTCGGCATTGACCTACGATATGGAAGTGTACTCCAAAGGACAACAACGATGGCTGGAGGTAAGTTCCGTTTCAAATTTTGAATCTTTTCAGGCTAATAGAATGAAACTTCGCTTTAAAAATGAACAAACCGGAAGAACACAACTGGCACACACCCTAAATGGAAGTGCATTGGCATTGCCACGTATTTTAGCTGCTATTATTGAAAATTATCAAACTGACTCCGGTATTATCGTACCTGAAGTGCTTAGAAAATATACCGGTTTTGATATTATTGAATAAATTCTCATTATGACCAAAAAATGTAAACACTTTTCTGCTCTATATTATCTATTTCTAATCGCTCTCTTCTCTATCCTCTCTGTGGGTAGGTCATCCTCTCTATTGGCGCAAAGTGATCCGACAGAAAGATTGGCCATACAACACTACCAAAATAGAGAATTCGATAAAGCTAAAGAACTTTTTCAATCTATCTTTGCGAAAAAACAGGATTCATATATTTACTATTACTACTATCGTACCCTATTGGAACTACAAGAATATAAAGAGCTTGAAAAAGTTGTTAAACAACAGCAACGTAAATTTCCTCAAGTTCAAAGATATAAAACAGACTTGGGTTACCTTTATGAACTAACCGGCAAAACGAAGGAAGCCAATAAAGTATATGAAGATGTAATCAAAAATATTCCCAATACTGAATATGGCTATCGCGAACTATATAGTGCATTCCTCTCTATTGCTAAAAGAGACTACGCAGAAACGGTGCTGATTAAAGGTCGTAAAAACTTAAACAATCCCAAAATCTTTTCCAAAGAATTAACCAATATATACCAACAATTAAATCAGAACGACAAAATAGTGGAGGAAGTGATCTCCTTAGTATCCGATGATGATGAAACGTATCTTCCCGCTGCCCAGGAGATTGTACAAAATATGTTAATGGATGAGTCTGATACACAAAAAAAGATCCTCGTCTCTTCCGGTTTAAAAAAAGCTATTCAAAAAGATCCCGATAACCTTTGTTTTTTAAAACTCAATTATTGGATTGCTTTGCTTAATAAGGAGTATAATGAAGCTTTTATCCTGGTTCGATCAATCGATAGAAAAAGCAGATCTGAAGGAGAAGCGATACTGGAGTTTGCTCAGATTGCAAAAGAAAACAGAGCTTATGAGATTGGCATTCAAGCCTTGGAATCTTTGATTGCTAAAGGAGAAAAAACTCCATTTTTAACAACAGCAACTTTTGAATTGTTGAATATCAAATATCTTCTCCTCACTACTACATCACCTGTTGTTTTATCCGAAGTCAGAGCATTGGAAAAAGAGTTTAAACAGGTCATTGATCAGTATGGCTCACACTCAGGAACAGTTGAATGGGTAAGAAAATATGCACACTTACTCGCTTTTTATGTAAACAAGCCCAATGAAGCCTTGCAGATCTTGGATAGTGCCAGAATTCAAAGTGGTAATGATAAAAAAGTAGAGGCTTTGTACAAAATCGATATGGCGGATATCTACCTCCACACCAATGAGGTTTGGGAAGCGACCCTTCTCTATTCACAAGTTGATAAAAGTTTTCCTAATGACACCATCGGTTATCTCGCTAAGTTTAAAAATGCAAAACTCTCTTTCTATATTGGAGAGTTTGCATGGGCTCAAAGTCAGCTGGATATTCTGAGAGCGGCTACCTCTAAATTTATCGCCAATGACGCCATGTACCTCTCTTTCCTGATCTCCGATAATCTTGAAGATGATGACGATGATGATTATGAAAATAATGATGAAGAGGGGGGGCAAATCTTACCTCTTTTTAAAGAGCATCCCACAGATAATATGGCACTACGCTACTTTGCCAAAGCGGATTTCTTGCTCTTTCAAAACAATGACCAGGAAGCACTGAAATACCTCGATTCACTCAGCATATTCTCACCACTAACCTCACTCAATGACGATGTTCTTTTCCGAAAAGCAGCTATCGCTACCAAACAAAGAGATTATTTTGCCGCAGAAAAATATTACCTTGAAATTCTACAATATTACTCCTCGGATATCCTGGCTGATGATGCACTGTTTAAGCTTGCCGAGTTGTACGAGTATCATTTGATTAATATTCCTGAATCGATGGCAGCATACCAAAGATTACTCAAAGATTATCCCGGCAGTATCTATGTTGTTGACGCCAGAAAACGATACCGATATTTAAGAGGTGATCAAATTGAATAGTGTATGAGTGTAAGACCTAAAAAACAATTGGGACAACATTTTCTAAACAATGAAGAGATTGCCCTTCGAATTGTTCAGGCTATCAAAACAACAGATCAGCCTATTCTTGAAATTGGTCCCGGAATGGGCGTCCTGACCAAACACCTCATTAAACATGATCATTTTTCCGTTGTAGAAATTGACACTGAATCGGTAATCTATTTACAAAGGAAGTTTCCGGATTTGAGTATTATTGAAGGAGATTTTTTACAACTTCCATTGGAGGACATTTACTCAACTCCTTTTACAATTATTGGTAACTTTCCCTATAATATATCATCGCAAATATTGTTCAAAATTCTGGATCATCGCAACTTATGTACTGAAGTGGTGGGAATGTTCCAAAAAGAGGTGGCAGAAAGGGTAGCGGCTCCCCCGGGTAAAAAAAGTTATGGAATATTAAGTGTCTTATTACAAGCATATTACGACATAGAATACCTTTTTACTGTGGATGAAAACCAATTCAATCCTCCACCAAAAGTGAAATCAGCCGTGATTCGCATTACGAGAAATCAGGATAAAAAGTTAAATTGCGACGAACAACTATTTAAAACAATTGTTAAAACCGCTTTCAATCAAAGACGAAAAACACTGAGAAACTCATTAAAAAATATGCCCTTAAACCCAGCTTTTAAGGATAACCCCATCCTTAATCTTAGACCTGAACAATTAAGTGTCCAACAATTTGAATTCATAACCTTACATATAAATTGATAACAATGACTGATCTTTCAAAATTCGCCGGAATCCCTTCACCTTGTTATGTGATGTATGAAGAGGCGTTAGAAGCTAATTTACAATTACTTCGTTTAGTTGAAGAAGAGAGTGGAGTATCCATCATTTGTGCTCTGAAAGGATTTGCTTTCTGGCACTCCTTCCCACTTATCAGAAGCTATCTCTCTGGTGCTACTGCAAGCTCCCTCAATGAAGCCCGTTTAATTGCTGAAGAGATGCAGTGTGAAGCTCATACTTATGCACCGGTATATCTGGAAGAGGAGTTTGAATCACTGCTTTTTTATAGCTCACATCTTACCTTTAACTCCTTAAATCAATGGTATAAATACAAGGAGAAAGCACTTAGCATTAATAAAAAAATAAGCTTTGGATTAAGGGTCAATCCTGAATACTCGGAAGTTACGACAGATCTTTATAATCCTGCACTCCCCGGTTCCCGTCTGGGTATTTTAGTTGAAAACATGCCTCCCCATCTTCCTGAACACATTGAAGGACTTCATTTTCATGTACTTTGTGAAAATGACAGCTATGCTTTGGAAAATGCACTCCGGGCGTTTGAAGAAAGGTTTGCTCATTTAATCAAAGAGTGTAAATGGGTTAATTTAGGCGGTGGACACCACATCACCAGAGAGGATTATGATGTTGAACACTTGATTGATATCTTAAAACAGTTTAAAGCAAGATATCCTAATCTGGAAGAGGTCATTCTTGAACCTGGAGAAGCAGTGGGTTGGCAAACCGGAGTATTAATCTCAACAGTTGAGGATGTTATTGAAAATAGGGGAACAAAAATCGCAATGTTAAATATCTCTTTCTCTTGTCACCTGCCCGATTGCTTGGAAATGCCCTATAAACCCACTGTACTGGGAGCAACAGAACCCATTGAAACAAGCAAACATGTATACCGACTTGGAGGTTCCTCCTGTTTAGCCGGTGATTATATCGGAATGGGTGATTTTGCTTTCAATGAACCTCTTGAACCGGGAGATCTCATTATTTTTGATGATATGATCCATTATACAATGGTAAAAACCACCTATTTCAATGGGGTAAAACATCCTGCAATTGGAGTCGTTAAAGCCGATGGAGAGTTTATTCTACTTTCCGAACCAGGACAATATGAAGACTATAAAAAGAAATTAAGCTAAAATAAAAATAATATTGCCAATTAACGAAGGAATATGTCCATAATTTTTAGTACATTTGCAAGTTAATCACAACAGGGCTCATTTTAAATTAAAATGATCTTGTTTAACACAAAAACAAATTAAAAAACACTATTTAATTTAATTAACTTATAAATAAAAATAAAAATTATGAAAAACATTGATTGGAAAAGTCTAGGTTTTGGTTATCTAAAAACTGATTACAACGTTCGTAGTTATTACAGAAATGGCAGCTGGGGTCCTATAGAGGTAACCTCAGATGAAACTATTACTCTCCACATGGCTGCTACTGCACTACATTATGGACAGGAAGCTTTTGAAGGAATGAAAGCGTATCGTGGAAAAGATGGTAAAGTGCGTTTATTCCGTTGGGAAGAAAACTGGAAAAGATTAGAACGTTCCGCTGATGGAATCTTAATGCAACGAGTACCAAAAGAACTCTTTAAAGAAGCCCTAGATATAGTAATCCAAAAAAACAAGGATTATATCCCTCCTTATGGAACTAATGGCTCACTATATATTCGCCCATTATTGATTGGATCAGGAGCTAAAGTGGGTGTTAGTCCTGCTGATGAATATCTATTCATGATTTTTGTAACTCCAGTTGGACCATACTTTAAAGAAGGGTTCAAACCGGTAAAAATGCAAATCATAAAAGATTATGACCGTGCTGCACCTCTTGGTACCGGTAGTATTAAGGTGGGTGGAAACTATGCTGCAAGTTTAGCTGCAGTGGTGAGATCTCATAAAGAAGGCTATTCTTCTCCAATATTTGCAGATGCTAAAACTAAAAAATTAATTGATGAAGCCGGCCCTGCTAACTTCTTTGGAATTAAAGACGGAAAATATATTACCCCACAATCACCCTCTATTTTACCCTCTATTACCAATATGAGTTTAAGAGTTATTGCTCGTGAATTGGGACTTATCGTTGAGGAAAGATCTGTGCCTATTGAAGAAATCGCTACTTTTGAAGAAGCCGGTGCTTGTGGAACTGCCGCAGTAATTTCGCCTATTGGTGCAATCCAAGATCGTGAAACAGGTGTGATTTATGAAATCTCTAAAGATGGAAAAGCCGGAGAATGGTGTACTAAATTGTATAACTACTTAACCGGTGTTCAATATGGAGAAATTGAAGATAAATTTAATTGGTGTACAATAGTAGATAACGCTTAAGCGTTATCTACTATTGTTTTATAACCATTATTTTTTATCTCTTATACAATGAAAACGAAATATTTCGTACTGGTTTTTTGTCTCTTTTTTACAAGTCCCCTTTTTTCGCAAAATGGCACTTATCAAATCAATGCAAATAAGATAAATCAATTGATGCGTGCCATCAATGATCTTTACGTGGATACGGTTAATTTTAACAAGATTGTTGAAAGTGCCACTGTTGAAATGTTAAAATCATTAGATCCTCATTCTGTTTATATTCCGGAAGAGGAAGTAGCTCAAGCTAACGAACCGCTGCAAGGTGCTTTTGAAGGGATCGGCGTTACTTTTCAAATTATTAAAGATACCATCAATGTGATGGAAGTGATTGTTGGCGGCCCTTCGGATAAAGTTGGATTGATGGCGGGAGATAAAATAATTAAAGTGGACACCCTAGATGCCGTTGGAAAAAAAATCAATAACCAATGGGTAACTACACATTTACGTGGGAAAAAGGGAACAAAAGTCGAACTTTTAATAGTGCGTGGAAGAAACAGCGAACCCCTTACTTTCCATATCATCCGGGATAAAATCCCCATGAATAGCATCAATGTGTTCTTTATGGTTGATAAAAATACCGGATATATCCGATTAGAACGTTTTGCTGCAACTTCAAAACAGGAATTCTCTGATGCTTTACATCAGTTGCAAGAGAAAGGAATGAAAAATCTTATTTTTGACCTCAGAGGTAATGGGGGTGGATATTTGAATATCGCATTTGAAATTGCCGATGAGTTTATCGAGAAAGATAAGATGATTGTTTATACGGATAATTTTAGAAAAACCGGTGAGTCTTTCAAAGCAACTTCAAAAGGTGATTTCGAAAAAGGGAAACTGGTTATCCTTGTAGATGAAGGATCCGCATCTGCCAGTGAGATTGTTTCGGGCGCGGTTCAGGACTGGGATCGAGGATTGGTTGTGGGAAGAAGAACCTTTGGAAAAGGATTGGTACAAAAGCCATTCTATTTGGCTGATAAATCACAAGTCAGGCTCACTATCTCAAAATATTACACTCCCACCGGAAGATGTATCCAAAAACCTTATGAGGATGGATTAGAGGAGTATTATAATGAGTTGAACAAAAGATCCCAACATGGGGAGTTGATTTCTCAAGATAGTATATCATTTCCCGATTCATTGAAATATAAAACTCCCAACGGAAGAATTGTATATGGAGGAGGTGGTATCATGCCTGATATTTTTGTTCCTCTGGATACTACAAAATACTCTTCTCTCTACGGTGAAATGATAAGAAAAGGAATTTTTAGCGGTTTCACCCTTAACTATATGAATACACATAAAAAAGATTTGATAGAACTCTACCCAACTATTGAACAATTTAAAGCTAACTTTCGAGTAAGTGATCAACTCCTTGGAGAAGTTATGGAGTATGCGCATAAAGAAGGTGTTAAGGATAGTGTTCCTTTAAACTTTACTCAGCGTGCTCAACTATTTCTCAAGGAGAATGAAAAACAGCTAGATTCTACTTATGCTAATATTCAAGATGTTCAAAACATGGAACAGTTTCAATCTCTCTTCACTCAATTTATGGAGGAATCCTACAGCGAATCAATGCAATTAAGAAATTTGGGCAAAGTACGTGAGTTTATCAAAGAAGCAATTATGTTCGAATTTGCTCGTAACCTGTATACATATGGAGAGGCGTATCAGACCTTCCTGATGAACGATGAAACTTTTATTCAAGCAGTTGAAATTATCAATAACGATAAAATATTTAGAAAATTTAAAGTTGCAAGGTAATGATCTCGCAGAAAACCATAGATGAGATACTCTTGGTTTCTAAAATTGAAGAAGTTGTCTCAGATTTTATTTCTCTTAAAAAAAGAGGACAAAATTGGGTAGGACTCTGTCCTTTCCATGAGGATAGAAACCCCTCTATGTATGTTAGTCCCCGATTAGGGATATACAAGTGTTTTGTTTGTAATGCCGGGGGCAATGCTGTAAACTTTGTGATGAATCACGAACATATCAGTTATCCGGAAGCATTAACCCTTCTGGCAAAAAAATATCATATCCCCATTGAAGAGGAACTCCCTAAAACACCTGAAGAGATAGAAGCTCAAAGTGTTAGAGATTCACTTTACACTCTTAACCTATTTGCAGAAAACTATTTTATTGACCAACTTTTTAAAACTGAAGAAGGACAAAATATTGCCCTTTCCTACCTCAAAGAACGAGGCCTCAACGAGGCAACCATCAAAAAATTTAAAATAGGATATTCCCCTGAAGGTTGGGATCCTTTTTATACCCATGCTATTAAAAATGGATTCAAATTAGATCATCTATTACAAACCGGATTGGTCAAAAAAAGTGATAGTGGTAAATATTTTGATTTTTTCCGTGGTCGAATTATGTTTCCCATTCACAGCACCATTGGAAAAACTATCGGATTTGGTGGAAGAATACTCAAAACCGAAGAAAAAATAGCTAAGTATTTTAACTCTCCGGAAAGTGAGATCTATCATAAAAGTGATGTTCTATATGGGTTTCACTTAGCTAGAAAGGCGATTCGTTCTTTAGATAATGTGTATATTGTTGAAGGTTATACCGATGTAATCTCTATGAATGCATCCGGGGTTGAAAATGTTGTGGCATCATCCGGAACTGCATTGACTCAAAACCAAATTAAGTTGATTGCATCCCAAACCAATAATATTACAATTCTATTTGATGGTGATCCTGCCGGAATCAAAGCTTCACTTAGAGGAATCGACCTACTTTTAGATAGCAACCTGAATATCCACGTTGTTCCACTACCCGATGGCGAAGACCCTGACTCTTTTGCTCGAAAAACAGGAGATCAAGAATTACAGGAATACTTAAAAAATAATACGCTCAATTTTATCCTTTTTAAAACTAAAGTTCTTTCAGAAGATGCTGGTTCAGACCCAATAAAAAAAGCAGCCTTGGTGAATGAGATTATCGGAGATATTGCTAAAATATTTGATCCTATTGTGCGCTCCATGTACATCAAAGAATGTGCTCAAATTTTTCAACTTTCTGAAGAAACACTCAATGTACAGCTTAGAAAACGGGTGTGGAAAAATATAAATCAGAATAAAACTGAAAAGAGAGAAGTTGAAGAACTTCCTGTTGAACATCATCATCAAAGTACTATTCAAACAGGAATTACCGATGTTGACTTAATTGAAAATAACGAAAGGCTTATCATTCTGCTCCTTTTAAAGTATGGTATGTATGAGGTAGATGTCGAAATTGACGATCCAAAAGGAGTCAGCTATGATAAATGCAGAATAGATCAACTGCTCTTTGATGAATTTCATGATCAACAAATCTGTTTTTCAAATCCGTTATTTCAAAAAATTTATGAAGAGTACGCTTTTGTTGCTCCTAACATAGACTCACAGGAGAAAATAATCCTCTATTTTACAAATCATTCTGACGAAGCGATCAACCACTTTGTTGCTCAAAATTTTGTTAAAGAGGATCCTGAATATAGTAAATATTGGAATCTTCGGTTTGATACTTCCACACGATATGCTGACAATAACATCCACAAACTAAATAACGACGTTGAAAGTACAATTCACATGTTTAAATTGAGGTTGCTTGAAAAATACCAATCCTTTTTAGTAAAAGAACTTAAAGTTGAAATGACTGATGAACATATTGATAAAATACTAGACAAGCTTGATCAAGTCAACAGTAGGATTGAAGAAATCAGTTCTAGATTAAAGATTGTAATAACAAAATAACTTTTTGTATTTTTGCAAGTTGATCTCAGCAAGAATCTAAAAGTGAAATAAAAAAATAAATTATTAGTAAACATTCAAAAAAACCGGATAATGACCAGACACTACAAATTAATTAACAATTCCCTAGGTTGGATTATTGGAATTTTTGCTTCAATCATATATATTGCGACTGCGGAGCCTACAGTATCATGGTGGGATTGTGGCGAATATATTGCGACTTCTTACAAATTATTAGTTGGACACCCCCCAGGGGCGCCTACTTTTCAAATTTTAGGTTCTGTATTTACTCTATTTGCAGGCGGAGATGTAACCAAAGTTGCCTTTGCAATTAACACTATGTCTGCTATTGCCAGCGGAATGACTATCATGTTTTTGTTCTGGACTATCACTCTTCTCGGGAAAAAACTCCTCAAATCAAGTGGAGAAATTACCACTACCAGACAAATAGCTCTATTTGGTGCCGGAATTTTAGGTGCATTAACTTATACTTTTTCAGATACTTTCTGGTTTTCAGCTGTTGAAGGTGAAGTATATGCTCTATCTTCCTTCTTTACAGCACTTGTATTTTGGTGTATTCTTAAATGGGAAGAAGAATATGATAATCGATATGAACATATTAATCCACACCGCTGGTTGGTACTAATTGCCTATTTAGTAGGACTTTCAATTGGGGTCCACCTCCTCAACTTGTTGACTTTACCTGCTATTGCAATGATTATGTACTTTAAATTATCCAAAAAATCTTCCGTTCGCGGTGTTGTATTAGCCATTGCAATAATCTCATTAGTCATCCTCCCTTTCCTCGATACTCCTAAAGCTATTTTAGTTTTGCTCTTAGCGACTATTCCTTCATTTTATTATTCATTTAAAAATAAATCATTCGGTTCTTTAGCTGAGTGGGGCGTACTCCTAACTCTGGGAGGGTCCTTTATTTTATTGGGTCTTATCCTTTACGGAATTATACCAGGAATTGTAAATTATGCAGGAAAATTTGAAATTTTCTGTGTTAATACTATTGGATTACCCTTTAATGTGGGGACTTTAATCTATTTCTTAATTATTATTGGTGCTATTGTTTGGGGACTACTTTATAGCTACAAAAAGAAAAAAAGAGTACTCGCTGCCTCCCTCCTCTCATTTGCTTTTCTCTTAGTTGGTTATTCCACTTTCTTAACATTAGTGATTCGCTCTAATGCCAATCCTACTATTGATGAAAATAATCCCGAGGATGCAGTAGCTTTACTCTCCTATTTAAATAGAGAACAATATGGATCCAATCCTCTTTTTTATGGAGAATCTTATAACTCCAGGATAACCGGAATGGAAGATGGAACTCCGGTTTATGTTCGAGACGATGCATCCAAAAAATATATCATTGCCAATGATCGAAAACAATCAAAATATGTTTATCATCCTGACGATTTAGGGTTTTTCCCAAGAATGTGGTCAAGGGAAAAATCTGCTGAATATATTAATTGGCTTAAAAATCAATATGATTCTGAGTCTGCTTCAGGAAAAGAGAATATCAGATCATTGGAAAGAGGAAAATATGTTCCCACTTTTGGTCAACATAAGAAGTTTATGTGGACATACCAATTTGATTATATGTATTTCCGCTACTTTATGTGGAACTTCTCAGGTAGACAAAATGACATTCAAGGTAGGGGTGATCTTGACAATGGTAGTTGGATTACAGGTATCCCTTTTATTGACAAAAAGCTAGTTGGGAAATACGACGAACTTCCAATTACTATGGAAAGACCCGGAACCAATAAATATTATTTGTTACCTTTCCTATTAGGAATTGTCGGATTGGTTTGGTATTCAAGGAAAGATCCTAAAAACTCTTTTGTTGTTGCACTACTCTTCGTTATGACCGGTTTGGCCATTGCTTTCTACCTGAATATGTATGCATTCCAGCCTCGGGAACGAGATTATGCCTTTGCAGCTTCATTTTATGCTTTCACAATTTGGGTCGGAATGGCTGTTTTCGCTGTTGTCTCTTTAATTGAAAAAATAAAAAATAAAAAAATCCAGTGGGCTGCCTCTGTTCTCTCAATTTTACTTTTAATCGGTTTCGTCCCCGGCATCATGGCAGAACAAAATTGGGATGATCATGACCGTTCACATAGATACAGTACTTTAGCTATTGCGAAAAATTACCTCGACTCTTGTGCTCCTAATGCAATTATCTTCACACTGGGTGATAATGATACATTTCCTCTGTGGTACGCTCAGGAAGTAGAAGGTTACCGTACCGATGTCCGCGTTTGTAATTTGAGCTTATTAAATACAAGCTGGTATATCGACCAAATGAAGCGCAAAGCATATAATAGTGAACCGCTTCCCATCTCTTTAACCTGGGATCTATACAAAGAAGGTTCCCGTGAGCAAATTGTGTTCCACAAAGGAGAAGGCCAATTCGTAGATCTGAAATCAACAATAGATTATATTTCACAATCACAATTTAATAATAAAAGATTACTTCTCTTTTTACCTAGTGGATACCAATCAGATGGCAATCCAATCCCCGGAAGCTTCGCTTTCCCCGTTGATAAAGAAAAAGTATTGGCAAATGGAACAGTTGCATTAAAAGATAGTGCTTTAATCGTGGATCGGATTGCATGGAATATCCCAAATAACGGAAATACTAGTACTGTAATTAAAGCCTATTTGGTTATGATGGATATTTTAGCACATAATAATTGGGAAAGACCTATCTATTTTGCTTCCACTACAGGTTCTGAAGGATGGTTTGGCTTAGAAGATTATTTCCAACTGGAAGGTTTAGCTTATCGTTTAGTGCCTATTAAAACACCGGCTAACAGAGCCAGTAGAGAGATTGGTAGAATTGATTCGGATATTCTATATGATAATTTAATAAATCGTTTCAATGATCATTCAAGAATAGATATCATTAATTATCCTGCCTCATCTACCCACCAACCCTATCAATACCAATGGGGTGGAATCAATGATCCCCGAGTATATAATAACGAAGATAATTTCCGTCTATTTGCTACCATTAAATCTCTGCACTTAGTTTTAGTAAATCAATTGATGAAAGAGGGTAAAATCGATAAAGCTGAAAAGGTGCTGGATCATATTGAACTACTTTTCCCTCCTGAAAAAACGCCTTACCTCGTTATGAGTCAACTGTACTATTCATCGCTCACTAACGAAGTGATACAAAGCTACATGAAACTTAATACCACAACAGGTACTGAAAAGGCAATGAAAATAGCTTCTCGTTTTATTGATTTTACCAAAATGAATTTCGACTGGTATGCCCGTTGTAATGATAAAACGCTACAGATTCAAAGTGAGAACTTCAGATATACTGTGCTCTTTTTATCTCAAGTGTTAGAAAGTCTTACTCCCGAACAAATCGAACAGCTAAAACCACAGTTAAAACAGCTGGATATCTCCTCTTTTGGAACCACCATGGTAAATAATATCAGTAAAAAAGTAGATGCTGTAATCAAAAAAATGAGAAGTGCAAATCCTGATCAACAAAGGGAACTACAAGGTGAACTGGCAAAAAACATTCAGGATATTATTCTCATTGAAGGAGCAATAAAATATAGCGATACCAAACTCGTAACTGTTATTGCTACTGAACTTGAAAAACATTTTAACGCTTTGGATCAATTGCAACCGGGATTAGGTGCCTCATATAAAGCTTACTTATATCCTGATTCAGAAGTAAAAGCAGAAGAGGAAAAAACAGAAGAACTGGCTAATACAAACGAATAAATATGAAAATACTGATCATCGGAAAGGGGGGCAGAGAACATGCCATCGCGTGGAAAATAAAACAATCTCCCCTGGTGTCTGAAATTTTTATTGCACCCGGCAATGATGGTATGAAAGCTCAGTTCAATTGTGTTCAAATTAGTGAGAATCATACAGATCAACTGTTAGAATTTGCTCTAAAAAATAAAGTTGACTTGACTATTGTTGGACCGGAAGCAGTTTTGATGAATGGTCTGGTTGATCAGTTTCAACAACATGGACTGACTCTGTTCTCTCCTACAAAAGGAGCAGCTATGGTTGAAGGCTCTAAGGATTTTGCTAAAAGATTAATGCAAAAATATGGAATCCCGACAGCACAATATGCCACTTTCTCAGATTATAACAAAGCAAAAGCATATTTAGATAGCGTTGGAGCTCCCATCGTCATTAAATATGATGGTATTGCCTCTGGAAAGGGTGTTGTAGTAGCACCTACCATTGAAGTAGCTGAACAAGCCCTCAAAGAGATGTTGTTAGACCAAAAATTCGGTGATGGAGAAGTGATTATAGAGCAATTTTTAGAAGGATCTGAATTTTCCCTGATGGCATTAGTTCATGGAGAAAAAGTTGTTCCTCTCGTTGTTGCACAAGATCATAAACGTGCTTATGATGGGGATCAAGGACCTAATACCGGAGGTATGGGAGCCTATACTCCTGTACCTCTCATCTCCGAATCGGTTGTACAAGATGCTGTAGAAAAGATTATGAAACCGATGGCTCTAGCTATGGTTCAAGAAGGAATCCCCTTTACGGGAGTGCTTTACGGGGGACTGATCCTAACCTCATCAGGTCCACAAGTGATTGAGTTCAATGCCCGTTTTGGAGATCCGGAAACGGAAGTGATTCTCCCAAAAATGAAAAGTGACTTAGTAGAGATTATCCTCGAACTTTTAAAAGGTAAAACTCCGGAAATTAAATGGGATTCCCGTTTTTACCTCGGAGTAGCGTTGGCATCGAAAGGATACCCCGGCTCTTTTACTAAAGGTGAAGAGATTCAAGGACTGGAAAAAGTAACTAATCCTTTGTTTCACATGGGAACAGAGTTTAAAGATGGCAAATGGTACAATAGTGGAGGTCGAGTGCTACTGATTGTAGGTAGAGGGGAAACCATTGAGGCTGCACAACAAGATGCATATCAAGGAGTTGCGCAAATCAATGCTCCAAACCTATTCTATAGAACCGATATCGGATATCAAGCTATGAAAACATGAGGCTCCTCCTGAATGCATTAACACTTATTGGTGAATATTTTATGTTTCTGGGAAAAGTTTTCTCAGTCCCGGAAAGGTGGAAGCAATTTTTTAAAAAAACAATCGATGAAATGTACTCCATGGGAGTAGGATCCCTCCCTATTGTTATTATCGTTTCTATTATCATGGGAGCTGTGGTAACAATACAAACCGGATTACAAATTGAGAGTAGCTGGATTCCTAAGTGGACTGTGGGATTTACCGCCAGAACATCCATCGTTATGGAGTTCTGCCCTACAATTCTTAGCTTACTTCTCATTGGAAATATGGGATCTAGAATTACTGCTGAAATTGGAGGAATGAGAGTAACTGAACAGATTGACGCACTGGATGCCATGGGAATTAATTCTGCTTCATTTTTGGTTCTGCCCAAAATTGTTGCCTTGTTGATTGTCAATCCTATCTTAATTGTAATCAGTATGTTTCTGGCTCTTTTAGGAGGTTATTTAGTGGCTTTGATGGGTACCGTTGTTGCTCCATACAATTATATTGACGGGATTACCTCTTTCTTCAGAATGTATGATCTGTATTATGCCTTGATTAAAACCGTTGTCTTCGCATTTGTTATCAGTTCTATCGCTTCTTTTTATGGATATAAAATTGAGGGGGGGGCTCTTGAATTAGGAAAGGCCAGCACTCAGGCTGTTGTTACATCGAGTTTTTTGTTATTAATACTAAACTTAATCATCACTCAAATTATGCTTTAAAGTTATGATTACAGTCAAAAACATATATAAACAGTTTGATGATTTTGAAGTATTAAAAAATATTAATACTCAATTTGAGGAGGGTAAAATTAATCTGATTATTGGGAGATCAGGCTCAGGAAAAACAGTACTGTTAAAATGTATCATTGGCTTAATGAAACCCACAAGCGGTCAAATTCTATTTGATAATAGAGACTTTTCTATTTTTTCAGAGAAAGAACAGAAAAAGATGAAAATGGAGATGGGAGTTGTTTTCCAGGGTGCAGCACTCTTTGACTCCTTAACAATCCAGGAAAATGTAATGTTCCCCCTCAATATGCTCACCGATCAATCATTGGAGGAAAAACTTGAAAGGATCAATTACTGTCTACAAAGAGTGGGTTTAGAAAACACCAATCACCTTTATCCCAGTGAGCTCAGTGGAGGAATGAAAAAAAGAGCCGCGATTGCCCGAGCTATCGCTGCCAAACCAAGATACCTGTTTTGTGATGAACCCAATTCCGGACTCGATCCTAAAACATCCATTATGATTGATGAACTACTCTTTGGTATTACTCATGAATTTAATATTACAACCATTATCAATTCACACGACCTGAATACAGTTATCACTATTGGAGAAAATATTGCTTATCTTCAGGATGGTTGTTTAGAATGGCAAGGAAATAAGGAGAATGTCCTGACTAGTGATAATCAAAAATTGAATAGCTTTATTTACGCTCAACCATTAACCCAAAAAATTAGAGAATTTATTAAGCAATAGCCTATGAATTACCTGGATTTTTTAATAGTAATACCTCTTTTATGGTTTGGATATAAAGGGTTTACCAATGGATTAGTTCGTGAGTTGGCCTCCATTCTTGCATTGGTGGGTGGTTTATTTGTTGCTTTTCGATTTTCAGATTGGGTGGCTCAAAAACTACATTTTGATTCAATTCCCTCCTCACTCTACTTTGTAATTACTTTTTTTGGAGTTTTGATTCTAACCTATCTTGCCGGAGCATTTGTAGAAAAAATAGTTAAAGTGGTGATTCCTCCAATTATCAATCAAATCCTGGGTGCTCTTTTTGGTGCAGCAAAGGTGTTAACTATTGTGAGTGCGCTCCTCTTTATTGTTAATAGTTTGGATACCAAAGAGGTACTCATCAAACCCAAAACCAAAGCTGAATCCTTTTTTTATCCCTACACTGAGCCTATCATTCCTAAACTACAAGCTTTTTTTAATAAGGAGGAGGAAGAAAAACCTTCTGAGAATTAAAAATGGAGAATTAGAATAAATCTTGTAATTATGTTTAAATTAAGGTTTTTATTATTTATATCCATCATTTCATATTTGCCGTTTGTTTATTCTCAAAAATATCCAAGCGGTTTGGCAGATTATGAAATTGATAAGATAAATGAATTGGTAATCAAGGATTTTATCGAAAAATCTTCTCAACCTGATAGTTTGTACTTTAATATAGTTCCGGCTCAATGGGATTTTGTTCTGGGCAACCCAAATCCTATTGATATTGACCCCAATTATATTGTTGATATTCAAGAATTTGAGATTGACTCATTGCTGCATCTGTATTTTTGCGGTTACAAACAGATCATCAAAGATAAACTAAACTATCAAAACAAATTGGAGCTTCTAAATCAAGTAATAAACTTGAATGAATTAAGTTTTACCTGGAACTATCCGGAAAATATTCCTATCACAGAAAATATGAAGCAATTCAGATCACTCAGTTTAACTCAGCCCTATTGCATTGAAGATAAGTTCATTATAATTGGGTTTTACCTGTATAATGGGTTTAGATTTGAACGCTCCGGTATTCTATTTCTCATCAATAATGGTGAATGGAGTATTGATAAAAAATGTGGTTGTTGGATGAGCTAATAATATAATAGATGATATGAAAGATTTTGAAATTCAATTAATTTTTGAACCGTAAATAAAACAATGAAAAAGATATTTTATATTATTTTATTGCTGACTTTATCACATAGTTTGTCAGCCCAAGAGAAAGTTGAAACTATTGAGATTTCGTGTGATAGCAGTTGTATTTATATCAACAAGTTACTCAAAGGGGAAATGCCCTTTTTTATAAAAACAGATAGTGTTGATAAAGATATTAATTTGGTCAATGATGAACTCTATTATATTACAGAAAATACTGAATATAAAATAGATAGTTACAGTGAATCTACTTCTTGTTTAAGTAAATTCACTAAATTGAAATATTACAACACAAATATATACGCCATATTAATGTGCGAATTTCTGGTTGGATATGATTATTTTATTATTGTCAAAGAAAATCCATTAGAGTTTTTCATCTCTGAAACTTATGATTTTGGACTCAATGAAGGATATCACATCATGTTTGAAACTTTGGATCTTGAAAATAAAACATTGAAAATATTGTTGAATAATTCCAAAGAAGAGCAATCTATTAAATTTAAAGAGCTAATAATTAAGTAAATAGCCCTAAATTTTGAGTTCTTGAATAAAAAGCGCTTCACTCAAAGAGTGGGGCGACAAAATAACAAAAAAGGGGAGCTTTCGCTGCCCCCCAATTTATTTTATTTCCAAATTATTATGCTTCTTATACAAATCGAGGCAATTTTGGAGTAATGAAACGACGGTCATGGGACCTACCCCGCCCGGCACAGGAGTAATTGCAGAAACAACTTTTCCCAATTTATCCAAATATGCAGGATGATAAGCATCTCCAACCATTTTCCCATTGTCAAAATTAATCGCCACATCGATCACCACAACGCCCGGTTTCATCATATCGGGAGTTACCAAACGAGGATTACCGGTAGCCAAAATCAAAATATCTGCTTCTTTAGTATGCTGCGCCAAATTTCTTGTTTGCGAATGACAAACCGTCACAGTCGCGCTCATCTTCAACATTAACTGAGCGGTCGGATAACCTACCAGATTACTTCTTCCCACAACAACACAGTGCTTACCCGCAATATCCACTTTTGCCTCTTGCAAAAGCGAAAGAATACCTCTGGAAGTACAGGGAATAATAGGATCTTCAACCCGTTGCATCAACCCCACATTCATTGGATGAAGACCATCCACATCTTTGCGATAATCGATCGCTTCCAACACTTGTTGCTCATCAAATCCTTTAGGAAGAGGCAGTTGTACCAAAATAGCATCCACCTGATTATTTTGATTCAACTGATCAATCAAATGCAGTAACTCCTCCTGTTTAGTAGTAGCGGAAAGCAAGTGAACATCACATTCAATCCCAACCTCTTCGGATTTTTTCTTTTTACTATTTACATATTTAATACTGTATGGATCTTCTCCCACAACGATAATATCCATTTTGGGTGCCCTTCCCAATTTTGGTTGTAAAACAGCAATCTCTTCCCGAACTGCTCCTGTAATTTTTGCCGCTAAAAGCTTACCATCTATTGTTTTCATAATTATTCTAATTTGTTATGTATCAATATTATTAGACATTATTTTTTTGATAAAGTTTAATTTCTCATCATCAGACCATGTTACATCAATCCAATGGATCTGCATTCCATCCCGTTCCATCTTCCTGAACCAGGTCATCTGCCTCTTAGAGAATTGATGAATTGCAACTTTTAACCGATCAAAAAAGGTTTGATAATCCAACGCTCCCTGCAAGTATAACGTGATGTATTTGTATTCTAATCCGTAGCGAATCAGTTGCTCCTGACTCACTCCCGAATCGATCAATTGTTTGACCTCATCAATCATTCCCTCTTCCAAACGCGCTTGCAATCTTTGTGTAATTCGGGACCGGATCAGATCACGCTCTCCTTTCAATCCAAAAATTATGGATGGGATAGGCGTTGCATAGTGAGCTATTTCCGGATTCTCTTGATTGAAAATCTCGATTTCCAAAGCTCTGTAGATACGATCTCTCGTTTCAATATCAGTCTTGTTATGCACCTGTTTCAACTGATATAACTTTTCGATCAGCTCCTCCATCGATTGTTGATCAAACTCTTTCCTCAATTCCGGATTTTCAGGCACCGGGTAAAGTTGATATCCCTTGATTAAAGCCTCCAAATACAAACCGCTTCCGCCACATAAAACGACAGGAATGTCACGTTTTTGCAATCTTTGAATCGTCAAAAAGGCTTTTTGTTGATATTGATACACATTATATTCAATGCCGGGATCAACAATATCAATCATGTGATAAGGAATCTCCTTCCCATTGTATGTGTACTCCAGCAAATCCTTACCGGTACCCAGATTCATCCCACGATACACCTGTCTGGAATCGGCACTCACAATTTCAGCACCCAACCGGTCAGCCAGTTGCACCGCCACCTTCGTTTTTCCGGTAGCTGTCGGACCCAAAATTGTAATAATCTGATCCATTAGATTTCTATTTAGTGTACATCATACCAATTGTTTCCATTTCGAATATCCACTTCCAAAGGGACTTTCAGTTCGATTGCATTTGCCATTAATTGAGGAATTAAACTCATAATGGTCTCCAGCTCTTCCTTAGGAACGTCGAAAATCAATTCGTCATGCACCTGCAATAACATCTTGGTTTTGAAGTTTCTGGCTTTCAGCTCCCGATCAATATAAATCATAGCCACTTTGATAATATCCGCTGCTGTGCCCTGAATAGGAGCATTAATGGCGTTTCTTTCCATATTTTTGCGAATCAATCCATTGGATGAGTTGATATCCTGAATATAGCGTCTTCTTCCCATGAGCGTCTCAACATAACCATGCTTACGGGCAAACTCGATCACATTGGTCATATATTGCTCAATTTGAGGAAAACTCTTGTTGTAGTTAGCTATAAGCTCCCTTGATTCTGCTTGAGGAATACCCAATCTGTCCGACAATCCAAATGCTGAAATACCGTAAATAATCCCAAAATTTACCGTTTTGGCATATCTTCTTTGCTCAGCTGTTACCTCATCAATGGCAATATGAAAAACCTTGGCAGCAGTAGCCGTGTGAATATCCTCCCCATTTTTAAAAGCCTGAATCATATTTTGATCTTCAGCAACAGAAGCCACCACACGCAATTCAATTTGAGAATAGTCGGCAGAAACCAGTTGATAATCCTCTGAAGATGCAATAAAAGCTTTTCGGATCTCCTTTCCTCTGTCTGTTCTGACCGGTATGTTCTGAATATTGGGATTGGTAGAACTCAACCGCCCGGTTGCAGTTACTGTTTGTTGGAAAGTGGTATGAATCTTTCCTGTTTTGGGATTAACCAGATCAGGAAGCGCATCTATGTATGTGGATTTCAACTTGGATAATGTTCTCCAATCCAATACATGCTGAACTATCGGATGTTTATTCACCAATTTTTGCAACACCTCTTCACCCGTTTGATACTGCTTGGTTTTGGTCAGTTTGGCATTCTCAATAATCCTGATCTTTTCAAATAATACTTCCCCGAGCTGTTTGGGTGACGCTACATTAAAAGTAACCCCTGCATATTCAAAGATTTTCTTTTCCAGTTCCTCTATTTCACGAGTGATTTGCTCTGAACTCTCTTTCAAAATCTCGCTATCCAAACGAATTCCTTGCAATTCCATCTCTCCTAAAATGTTGGAAAGAGGCATCTCCATATCATAGAATAGTTTCTCTAGTTGACTCTCTTTGAGTTCTTTCGTTAAAACCTGATATAGAGGATGATACAATTCCACTTTCTCGCACGCTATAGTAACGATTTGATTCACTGTTGGTGAATTGGGTATCTCCAACAAAGTGTACTCCAAATAACTCTCTGTCAAATGACTTAACTGGTGTGATCTTTCAGGTTGAATCAAATAGTGTGCAATCTGAATATCAAAAAACTGAACTTGAGGATCAATATTGAGAATCCTTAAGTACTTATAGGTTTGCTTGGTCTGATAAGAGATCACAAAAACAGGTTTTTCAAAGAGCTCTTTCAGCATTGAAAGGTAGTTTCTCTTCTCCTCTTCAAAAAGATGATAACAAATATCGTTGGGATCTGCTGCAACAGCAAAACCCACAATCTTATCCTCCTTAAAAATCCAGTCAAACATCAATTGGGTCGACTTTTCCAGCTCTATCCCTGTTTCAGACCACTCTTCTATGCTGCGATAATGGTGTGCCAGTTCATCAAAATGGGAAAAAAGAGTTTGTTGGTCTGTTTCTGCCGGAACAGGACTTGAAAACAGATCCGGTTGTGTTGCAACAGGTTGAGTAACAGTAGGATATATTTTTTCAAGTCTTTTTGATAAAGTCCTGAATTCCAACTCTCTAAAGATGGCTTGCAACTGATCCATATTAGGAGCACTCCTTTTCATCTCATCCAAGTCGAACTCTACAGGAACATCCGTAATGATGGTTGCCAATGATTTGGAAAGGATTGCCTTATCCTGATGTTCAACCAATGCTTTTTTTATACTATTTTCCGGAAGTTGATCTATATTTTGATAGATGTTTTCAATAGAGTGATATTCTGAAATCAACCTTTTTGCTTTCACTTCTCCAATTGAAGGCACTCCCGGAATATTATCGGAAGCATCGCCCCATAATCCCAAAATATCTATCAATTGTTCCGGTTTTTGAATTTCATACTTTTCGCATACCTCTTTAACCCCTATAACCTCAGCTTTTTGACCCATTTTCCCGGGTTTATAAATATGGATATGTTCTGAAACCAACTGCCCGTAGTCCTTATCCGATGTCATCATATACACTTCAAAATCTTCCATCTCTGCTCTTTTGGCCATCGTTCCGATGATATCATCTGCTTCATAGCCATCTTTAAGAATAATCGGAATATTCATCGCTTTAAGGATCTCCATAATAATCGGGATTCCATTCACAATATCGTCAGGTGTAGCTTCCCGATTTGCTTTGTAATCCTCAAATTCCGCGTGTCTGAGGGTGGGAGCTCCGGTATCAAAAGATACGGCAATATGGGTTAGTTCTTCATTCTGAAGCAGATCAAAAAGGGTATTCATAAACCCAAAAACTGCAGTAGTGTTAACTCCTTTAGAAGTAATTCGTGGTGATTTAATCAAAGCATAATAACCTCGATAAATCAACGCCATAGCATCCAATAGAAATATTTTTTTCATTATCATTAATTTAGTCAAAACGAATCGCGTTAATCGGAGTAATTTTATGAGAAACGTAGAGTGCCGGAAGTAATAAAGCTCCCATACAAACAGCGTAAACCCCTACATTAGCGTACAAAAGTGTGTAAACATTCAAATCCATAGGAATATAAGATAGATAATAGGTTTCCGGATCTAAAGTTAAGATTTTAAAGTGAGATTGCACCCACGCCAAACTCAAAGCAATGAGATTTCCATATATCATGCCCTTCAAAATCAATCGTGTACCCATTAAAACGAACAGTTTAAACAGCGCCCGGGTCTCCATTCCCAATGTTTTCAATATCCCGATGGTTCTGGTTTGCTCCAAAACAATAATAAAAAAGGTGGAAATCATCGTAATAATACTCACAAAAAGCGTGATTACCAATAAAACAATGACATTCGTATCAAAAAGATTCAACCATTCAAAAATATTAGGATAAATCTGCTTGATCGTCTCCGCTTTCAATTCATAGCCGATATCCAGATTAATCTCCGTTCCCAACTGATCAATCTTTTCATAATCATCAATCAAAATCTCAATCCCTCCAATTTGCGATGAGTCCCAGTTGTTCAATCTCTGTAACAACCTCAAATCAACCAGTGCCATTTTATCATCAAAGTCGGGCAAAAAAGTTTCAAATATACCGGCTATCTTCAAATTTCTTTGTCTGGGGGGATCCTGGACGTAAAAAGCAGTAACCTTATCTCCCACTCCAACTTCCAATTTATTGGCTATTCGCTTAGATATGTAGAGTGCATTACTCGTCTTTTCCGCGCCAAAATCTTCCCGCTCTCCTTTTATCAAATTAGGTTCAAATAAACTCCATGAAAAAGAGGTGTCAACTCCTTTAAAGACAATTCCTTCAACTTGATCCTTTGCCTTTAAAATCCCTACTCTGGTTGTGTAATATTGAATTTTTTCAACATGGGGATTCGCTTTTAAGCGTTGAATAAAAGGTTGATTCCGATTAAATGGAACCGGAGCAAAAGAGAGATTATGATCATAATTTGAAATTCTGATATGAGACCCCATGCTGACCACCTTCTCCCGAATCGCCTTTTTATAACCTTGAGTAATGAAAAGAGCCAATATAATGATTACCAAACCCAATGCAACTCCTATGATACTCAATCGAACTATGGGACGAGAGTATTTATGAGACTTCGTTTCTAATAATTGTGACGAAAGCTTATAAAGTTTCATTAGATTTTTTTCATAAATTTGACACTATAACCGAAAACAAACTACAAAGGTACAAAAAAAGCGGCATTAATAGTAATCCTCTTCATCTGATAAAATCGATTGCAGATACTTATTGATCGTAATGGTCACTTTTTCATTGATTGGAGTACAGATTGGATCATTGTAAACCGCTGTTAACACGGGATCATCCGGATTCTCCCTAGGGATTCTATTATAAATCCCAAACTGTTTCAATTGTTCTTCCTGTTTTTTTTGAGCTCGGGTAATCTCAATAAAGTAGAAACTATTTTTCAAAAATTGTTCTATCTGTTTTGTCTTTCTATCAGTCCCGGGTTTGAGATAATGTGACAACTCTGCAACGTTCCCTAAATAAAGTTGATTTACACGATCTCTCGAATGAGTCAGTTGCTGGAGATTCTCACCATAAAAAAGAAGAAGGTAATCGACATTAAAAAGATCTGTTTTAAAAACTGTTAATCCCCCTTTATTTAAAAGATAAAGATCCGGTTTATATAAAAATCCGGTTTGGGGTGTTGATTTTTTTTTACCTTTACCTGTGATAAAAAATTGCAATTGATACTCCGTAGTTTTATTTTCCAAAATACAACAATGGACATTATATTCGGAGGCTAAAGAGGCGTGGTACAAATTAAAACAGGCTTCACCCTCTTGAGGATCCGGTTTAATTTGAGTTAACCAAGAAAATGTGCAATCGAGATTTAATCCCAATTGATGAGCAAAAGGAATCGAGTCCAAATGAGAACGAACGGCACTGATGAAATACTCATTTTTGTTACCAAAAAAGAAGTTAATATCCCTAATTTGAATCTCTTTAGCTTTCATACTCTTGCTCTGAAATAGTTTCCAATGCCCGAGATGCTGCCATCTGCTCCGCTTTTTTTATCGTATAATGGAGCGCCTCTCCAAATAAAACACCATCAATAAACACCTCCGATTTATGTAATTTCCGCTCATCCCCCTCATAATTAAGTTGATTTTCAAAACGAATTTCCCGATTATTCTTATTCCCCCAATTGTACAATTTCCCCTTATAATTGGTATCCTCCTGAATTACACTTTCAACATCTAAATGAAGTAAAAAGAGACGTTTTAACACAATCTCCTGAGTCATTTTATATCCTTTATCCAGATATATTGCACCAACCAAGGCCTCAAAAGCATCTCCGTCAATCGATTTTGCCTTAACCCCACTTTGTGCCGAAATATAAGTACACAACCCGATCTTCCTGGCTAACATATTGAGCCGCTCCCGACAAACCAGCTTCGAACGCATCTCCGTCAACGCCCCCTCATTTACCAATGGATATTTCTTAAAGAGATATTCCGAAATGATACTATTTAAAACTGCATCACCCAAATACTCCAATCGCTCGTTATTAATATATTTTGCCAGATTACTCTCTTTCGAAGCAGAACGATGCGTCAAAGCAACACGATAGATCTCCAAATTCCTCGTTTTAATCCCGATAATATGCCGGAGATAATCTTCTATAGATTGAGATGCGCTTTCTTTCCGATGCCTTAACCGTTTGAATAACAAGCTATCCCTCCATTTTAAATGATACAAAATACAAGACTCTGCCTAAAGTTAGACTTTGCAAAAGTAACAATTTTCTTTTAATTATTTATGAAATAAAAAAAAAGGGGGGCAGGACATCCATCACACTAAGGTTCTGTCAACCCCCGCTTAGATATTTTATTGCTTTATACTTTATTCCTCTTTATTCTCCCTCCTGGGTGGAGCCTGCCAAAAATACTCAGGATCGTGAGTTATAATAACAGCACTTCCTACTGCATTATCTCCTACTCCAACCGGTTTCAAGCCTATATATTGGTTATCCACTTTTCTATAACGACTTTCCGGATTAAATCTGCTATAAGCAACACATTCAAACCAATACAAATTTTTAGCCATATAGGTTTCTAAATAATACTCTTTGGTTTGTGGTGTTTCATTATTCCAATTTGCATCTTCATTCAACACAAGTGGTTTTCCGGAAATTAAACGTTCTCTTACTTCAGCTATACTCAAAAAGTTCCCATTTTCATCTTTTACATAAGCATTAAAAGTAGGATCAATCCACAACCATTTTTGTAACTGACTGGAATATACGCTGTTAATCACATGACAATCCGGATCATTTTCATCTTTCGGCAAACAAGTAACATACCGCGAAGGAATCCCCATAGCGAGATACATTTCATTGAGAGCAATTGCTAAGTGTCTACAATTCACCCCTTTATTGGTTGATTTGTTATAATTGTAAATATCAATTGCATCGAACTCACACAGCGCATAATTGCTTCCATTGTGCTTAATCGCATCATGAGCAAACTTTAAAATATTAACAATTTGAGTTAATTCATCTCGATTACCGGCTACAGAATCTAAGTTAAAAAAGCTCCTGACCTGTTGCAGATTATTATCTTCGGGAGATTGATATACAAATTGTGGTAAAGAGTCTCTTTTTTCTTCTTGATAACCCGGTGCATTTTGAAGAATAACCAACTTATCAAACTGTTTTATCCGATCTAAAAGATCAATGAATTTCTTCTCTTCACGGATATTATCCAAATCTGTATCGGTTTTAGCATGTCTGTATTCGGAATATCCTGATTCTATTGCTTGTTCAAATGCAGCAATAGCTTGTTTCTTTTGATTTAATAAAGCGTAAGTACACGTTAAATTGTAGTGTATTCCTGCTTTAATATTCTGAATAAAAATATGATAATCAGTTACTTCATCCGGGGTTAGTTTTAAGTTTTCAACTAAACCCAACATTTCTTGCAATAATATTGCGGTTTGTTTATACTCTTTATTGTTGTAATACTCCCTATATTGACTTTCAACTTGGGTAATGTCCAAAATAAATTTATTGAAAGTTTCCGAATTAGTTTGCCCAAATGCAACAGCTGAAATCGTGACAAATAAGATGAGAATTAGTTTTTTTATCATGATTTTTATTTATAATCAGGTTTAATTTTTTTCCACTCTTCTTTTACTTTTAATCCCTTTTCAGTCAAACGGTATTTTTGGTTAGGATGATTGACCTCAACTTCCGTCATTTCAATCCACCCGCCGTGTAATGCCGGATTTGAGTAATTCAAAACAAAAGTAGGTCTATGTCTTAAATTTAATTTATCCATGAGTTCATCTCGAGTCATTTCACCCTCAATAGTTAAAATCAAACGGTAAACTTGTTCGGTAAGTTGTTCGGTGACTTGTTCGGTAGGTTGTTCGGTGGGTTGTTCGGTGGGTTGCGGGATAAACTGTTTCCTAGCTTCTAATCCTTTTTGTGTTAAACGATATTTTTGGTTAGGATGATTGGACTCAACTTCCGTCATTTCAATCCACCCGCCATCTAGAGCAGTATTAATATAATTAATCCTGAAATAGTCTCTGTTTTTTAATTCTAAAATCTCCTGCAACTCTTCTCTTGACATTGCTCCTTCCAATACCTTGATTAAATTTTTAACAGCGGTAGTTAATGAATTTATATCTTGCATGGTAGGTTGCATGGTAGGTTGCACGGTAGGTTGCACGGTAACTTGTTCGGTGGGTTGTTCGGTAAGTTGGGGGGTAGCTTGCGGAGTATAACGATAAATAATCGTTCTGAAATCCAACTCTTGAATAAATTTAGGTTCGGGAAGTCCATGATCTTTCATTCTTTGCACCATCTCTTCAGTACCGGTACCCAGTTGTTCAATATATCCCGCCAGATACATAGGATGAGCAATAAACGGATTGTGCGGCACAGAATTATGCAGTTGTTTTAGTCGCTCGGTTGTCCAACCCAAAGGCAAAGAACCCGGATTGGAAATTTCCAATCTATCCTTGTACAAAATAACTTCAACACTGGCGTTATTGGCATAGTTTCTGTGAACAATAGCGTTCACAATACCCTCAGTAACCACCTCTCTGGGAATTTCGTAGCTGCCGGGCGCAATATTTGATTGTGAACGCGTACCTATTCTGAAATCAAGTTGTGACATAACAAACTCCACAGCCTGATTAATCTGTTCAAAAATATCGCCACTTATAATTTTATAAGATGGAATAGGTTTTGTTTTGGTAAATCCATGAAAAACAGCACATTTAGTAGTTGCTGTAGGAAAAAAACGTTGTGGATTTTTGCCGAAAAGCAAGAGAGCTGCATTGGTTAACCTCTCATCTTGTGAAAGATTAAGATGGTGTAATATCTTCAATATTGGACTATCTTCATCCAGCGGAAATCCCCTGCGTGATTTTGCCAAACGAACAAAAGAAATCACTTTTTCTTCATCAATATCTTCTAGACTTGCATCTGAATTAATCTGTGCATCGAAAGGTCCCAACTGAATAAATCTGTTTTCTTCCAGATAACGAATCAAACTGTGATACACGTTTTGCAATAAAGATGATAGCCCTATGAATCTGCTTCGCACCACCTCTTTTTCAATTTTTTTAATAAAAGCATTCACCTCTTGTTCCCGCTGAACAGGCTCGTGGTAAGTTAGAAAAATGAGTCGAGTCTTTTGTAATTGTGTCGCTTTATTATATTCTCTCTCGGTGGGCGATACTCCTTCACTATCACGATAACCATACTTAGCCCCAATTAATCCCAAATAAATATTACATCTCCCAACTTCTTTCAAATAGAGATTCGGAGCGGTCAAATCGACCGCCGGAAGCTCTTCAAAAATGAAAGGGTCAAAAAATTTACCAAGTAACGAATCCGCACGTATATATTCTGCTAAAGCCTTTCGCTCTAAGGCAAACTCAGACTGAACGCTACTTATAAATACTTTTATCTTTCCCATTACTACTCCAATATACTTTTTCTAAGCATTTTATAGTAAAATTTATTTCATAACCTTTATTGCTTGCAAAGATAACAGTTTTATTCCGGATAAAAAAATAAGTAACTTTGAGGGTAAAAATAGTTACTAAGTTAACTTCAACGTTATCATTCCTACAGCTATGGCAATTCCAAAACTCAGTAAGGTACCTATCAAAACATATTCTGTTAATTTTCTATCTTTTGATTCTTTTAAATCTCCAAAGCGGAATATTGATTTTGCTGCCAAAATGAACCCAATACTTCCCCAATTTCCAATTATTACAAAGAAAAACACAAACAAGCGTTCCAGTATTCCGATATATTTTCCGGCGTTATCTAACGAAGCATCTTTATTGTCCTTTAAGTTTTTAGTCCATCCCGACATCAATTCCCGCACAACAACCGAAGATACACCGGTTATTAAAATTATTGCGGCTAAATAAATCCAAAAGTCAGAGTTTGTGCACCAGAAAGTAAACTCTAATTCGGGCTTACAAAACAGTCCCCATAACAGTAAAATCGTGACAAGATGCAAAGTCTGGTCTATAAAAAACCAGGTAGATTTATTCTCCTTTTTTTGACAATTAAGTTTCACCACGTCAATAACATAGTGCAATGTCGAAACTAACATTGCTAAAAACCAATATTTCAAATCCCATAACAGAAGCAACACCAAAAGTCCATGCAGAAGTGCGTGTATATAAAGTTTGGGTGACCGATATTTCAACTTCTCTTTTTCATTTACCCAGGATTGGGGTTGCAGTATAAAATCTCCGATAAGATGAGCTAATAGAAGTTTAACGAGTATTATCATAGTAATAGGTTTTTAATTTTTTTACGATACATTTTCTCTACTTCCAACACTTCGTCCATATTGGCTCTTTTCCATCTCCTACTTACCCCACTTTGCTTAATACCCAATATTTTCCCAATTTCAGCTTGTGTTTTACTTGGTTTATTAAGAACAACTTCTATCAATTCTGCCGACGAGACAGACCATTTGTCTGCAAATAGACTTAATAATTCTAAGTAGAGATTTATCTCTTCATCAAATTCAGAATTAGATGTTTTGATACCCAATGTTATATTTTCTTTTTTCAATATATCTAACTTTTCGCCCGAATTTACAAAAGCAGAACCATTGCTTATAGATATAGTATCTCCCGAATATGTTTTATCTCCGATACCGATAGCCAGACGAACATCTATTGAGTTTGCTTTTTTCTGTTTGTCAAGTGGTTTTATTTTTTTTATCAGTGCCTTTATTTGCAATGCTTTTTTTAATGCTTCTTCAATCTCTGGAACTTCTACTTGAAAAAAATCTCCTCTTTCCAACTTCCAATCTTTAGGACTTTCGCCCCACGCATTCAACAGGTCTTGTAATGGATCCAACCATATTCCTTGATTTTCAAGCTTTCTTGAGCCTATAATATCACCCGAAATCACCGCTATCATGATAAGTATTTTTATGAAATGCAAATGTACAAAACATTTCTTAAATAGGCAATAATTTAAGTTATTACTTAAATAGGTAATAATTAGAATTATTACTTAAATAAGTAATATTTTTAATTATAAGCTAAATAACTAATATTTTAATTATAAACAATATAGGCAATAATTAATTTTATTACTTAAATAAGCAATATTTTCAATTAAAAGAAGAACTTGACCCGTCCCCTGTAATAGAAAACGAATCAAGTTCTAAGTGCAAAGGCACTTTATGCTTCTAAGAAGCAATCAGATTGAAATTTCGTTTATTAAACGTTTTTTTCAATGTAGGAAATTGCGTCCCCAACTGTTGCTATTTTTTCAGCTTCATCATCCGGAATAGAAATTCCAAATTCTTTTTCAAATTCCATAATGAGCTCAACAGTATCCAATGAGTCGGCTCCTAAATCGTTTGTAAAACTTTTCTCTGGAGTTACATCAGCGGGATTAACACTTAATTTTTCAGCAATAATTCCTTGTACTCTTTCAATAATTTCTGACATAGTTATTTCATTTTTAATTGAATTGCAAAAGTACTACATTTTTTTGATAAAATGTTAATATATTTTAAAATATTAATCACAAACTAGATAGAACGCTGATAATGAGGTTATTAAAATTTAACAAACATTAACAGTTTTACATTTTCTTCCCCCCTTTTTTATTTTTTTCAATAAAAAGAACGCTAAACTCCGGGTGCAATTCGTTCGATTTGCTCTATTTGATCAATCGTTAACAGTTTTTCAATTAACTCATTAAGTGCTTTAACGTTTTTGATGTATAAGATCAATTTTCCCGTGAATACGCCATTTTTGGTGGACATCTCAATCGTTCTGATGTTCAAATCCAACTGCTGGGTAACAATATCTACAATCTCCTTGATAATCCCCTTGCGATCAAAACCGGCAAGACTTAACCCGGAAAGGAAACCAATATCCTGATCATTATACCATTTTGCTTTAATAATCCTGTTTCCAAATTTAGACATCTGCTCAATCGCTTTGGGACAGTTAGTCATATGCACTTCAATCAGCTCGTTAGATATCTGAAAACCAACTACTTGATCACCGGGAAGTGGACTACAACAACTGGCAATGATATGTCTGATACTGTCCGATGTTTCATCCAAAAAGAACACTTCAGGTTTTTCTTCCAATTGTTCATAAATCAATTTATCCAACGTTTTTTCTTTCAATCCTTCTGCAATCTTTTTTTGGACATCCCTATATTCTCCCTTCCCCTTAAAAATACTTTTTATTCTATCGAAAGAGATCACTCCTTGAGCAATGTGGCTCCAAAACTCAGCTACAGAAGCAATTCGCGTATCCGCTTGAATCCTTCCGATATTATCCTTACTATAAGGAATATCCAATTCTGAAAAAATCTGTCTTAACTGCTCTTTTCCCGCACTAACCTGCTTTTTTTGTTCCGATCTGATGGTATCTTTAATACTCTCACGCGCATGTGCTGTTTTAACAATCGAAAGCCATTCCGTTTTGGGAAACTGCTTCTTAGAGGTAATCACCTCTACCTGATCTCCACTTTGCAACACATGCTCTATGGAAACAATATTATAATTTACCTTGGCTCCAATACATTGATCTCCTATACTGGTATGAAGCGAATAAGCAAAGTCAAGTACCGTACTTCCTTTAGGAAGCAGTTTTCTATCTCCCTTTGGGGTGAAGATCACTACCTCTTTTAGGTCCAGATTCATCTTGACTTCATTCAAAAACTCAAGCGCATTGGTGTCTTCACTTTTAAGCATCTCCCGAACTCTTTCCAACCAATCCTCTACTCTATTTTCATATTCGACAGGAGTTCTATTCTCCTCTTTATATCTGTAGTGCGCAGCAAAACCCCTCTCTGCAATCTCATCCATCCTCTTGGAACGAATCTGTACCTCAATCCACTTTCCTGCACTACTCATCGCAGTAACATGCAGTGATTGATAGCCATTTGCCTTAGGATTGGTCAGATAGTTCCTTTCGCGACTTTCATTAGTCTTATATAAACTGGTAATAATCGTATGGATTCTCCAGCAAATATCTTTTTCCAATTCCGGAGGAGAATCGAACACAAAACGAACCGCAAAAATGTCATAAATATCATCAAAATCTATATTCTTGCGTCTCATTTTCTGATAAATGGAGTAAATTGATTTTTCACGACTGGTCATTTCCGCATCAATCCCCGCATTTTTAAGCTTTTCAATAATCGGTTTGGTGAAATCTTCTATTAAGTTTTGCCGTAAATTATAACTTGATTTTAGTCGTTGAGAAATATTAGCGTAGGTGATCGGATCATTATACTTCATCGCCAAATCTTCCAACTCACTCTTAATGGAATATAATCCCAGACGATGTGCTATCGGAACAAAGAAATATTGTGTTTCGGAAGAGATTTTCCACTGTTTCTCCGGAATCATGGAACTCAATGTTCTCATATTGTGCAACCGATCTGCCAACTTAATCAAAATGACACGAATATCATCCACAGTATAGAGTAAAATCTTTCTGAAATTTTCAGCTTGAATCGATTGATTTTCATCCATTACAATATCATCAATCTTGGTCAACCCATATACAATTTTGGACACCTCTTCTCCAAACATATCGCGAATATCATCTGTCGTATAATCCGTATCTTCAACCACATCGTGCAATAAAGCGGCAATCATAGAGGTGGTCCCCAATTTAATCTCTTTAGCAACAATTTCAGCAACAGCGATAGGATGATATACATAAGGCTCCCCACTCTTTCTCCTCATATCCTTATGCGCATCAACAGCCAGACTAAAAGCTTTGCGAAACAACTTCTTACTCTCCTCACTTGTTGTTTCTTTCAAAGAACTCCTCAACACTCTGTACTTCTTTAAGATAGTAACCTTCTCTAATCGTTCATTGGGAATATAAGTATTCATCATATATTTTTATCCAAATTTTATTAATTTTTAATTAAAATTTAATCCATTTATGGATTTCATGTCTGTTTTGTGCAGTTATTCTAATCATGTAATAGCCGGCCGGAAGTTCCGTCAGATTCAATTGTTGCAATCCGGAAACCAATGATTGAACATAAACTCTTTTCCCTTCCAGGTTGAAAACCTCCATCAATGCTCCCGTTCCCTCCGATTCTATACCCACAAAAAGTGCACCATCTGAAGGATTAGGGAACAAATAAGAGCTAAATTGTTGAATTTCATTTTCCTGCACTCCTATTAAATCTACAGCAGCTAAAACCGCATGATACGCATCTACTTTTCCGTAGCCAAAACGCTCCACACCACTTTCAGCCGTATATTGATCATTTCGCGCTGTCGCAGTCAATACCTCTTTTACCTGTTGTGGGGTAAGCCAACGATTAGCCTCCAAAACCAACCCTACCACTCCTGCTGCTAAGGGAGAGGCCATAGAGGTTCCGGATAGAGATACAAATCGGTACTCTCTTCCTTGAAACTCGATTTGTTTAGTATAAGATCCGGTATAAGTATTGGTAAAACTGGATAAAGCTGCCACAATATTGTTCCCGGGAGCTGAAACCTCCGGCTTAGTTTGATAATCAATCGTTGGTCCATAGCTGGAAAAAGAGGTAATCTCACCTCCAATAGTATAGTTAGGGGTAATCACTCTCGACTTATGTGCTGCCACTGCAATGGCACATTCAACATTGGCCGGTGCTCCCAATCCAAAATGAGGATTCCCGGCTTTCCATCCCGGTAATGAAGCATGTGTAAGAAATGCTCCCCCCCAATTACCTACATCGTTAGTAAGCTCTATCACGTTCCAGGCATGAAAATAACCCGATGGTGCCGTAACATGAAGTCCGATTTTGTATGTGGATTGCGGTTTTTGAACTCTCACTCTCACCTCCGGACGATGATTGTTCACATCCTGCTGATCAATCTCTACCGTATAATGAATCGTATCCGTTTCATAAATTATGTAGGATTCAAAATAGCCTGAACTATCTGCAGTGTTGTAAAAAGGAGTCATGGACAGAGGTTGATAGGTATTGCTCAACAGTTGCAACGCAAAAGAAAAAGTGGTATTAGGTGAATTGGTCATCGTAATCGATTGTCCATATTGGTAGGGTGAACCTCCAGCAAAATGAACAATAGTCCGCAAAGTATCAATCCCATTGTCACTATCAAAATCCTGATCAATATGGAAGTTCACATCCCCATTATTCCCCGCGCTGGTCACAAACACAACGCCCAATTGCGACAACTCCTCCATCTTTTGACCGATTTTCCCGGTTCCGGTATAATTGTCAATATAGTACAATCCCCAACTCATATTGATCACCAATCGTTTTCCCTCCTGTTGAGCTACATTGTACATCCACTGAAACGCATCCACCACTGCCTGTTCATCCACCAAAAAAGTAGCAAACAGCAAATCCGCTTCGTAAGCCACTCCCCTGTAAATCGTTCCGGCTCCCGCCCCGGCTGCAATCGAAGCCACATGCGTACCATGATAAGCATATTGGTACACATTGAAAGTATCACACTGTGCAGCCAACAATTGAGCTTCTCCTACATATTCCCGACCATAATCAAAACCGGCAGGCGCAGGACCCTCTTTTTTGAACTGATCCCAGGCTCTCAAAACCCGATACCGGGTCATGGATGTATCATAAAAAACAGGATGAGTATAGTCAAATCCCCAATCAGTAAAGCCGATGATGATATCTTTTCCTGTCATTTTCCAGGGTAATCCAATCCCATTCCAAACACTATCCACCGTGGCATCCGGAATCGCGCGATGTAGTTGTTTTCCTTGAATTTCGAATGTTTGCGCTTTTAGTCCTGACAGCAAGCACAATAAACTTAGAACCAATCCTAATTTTTTCATTGTATTAATCGTTAGCATGCAATCCCAATATAGATATAAAGTTCTCAAACTCAGGATTTTCCTGTTTTAAATCATCCATTTTGTCAACCAAATCATAGATAATTTTTTTCGTTTCTACCGACTCATCCACCACCAATTGAATATCTTCGATTCGGTCATCATATTGATTCCTCAGATAACTGAGCAAGTGTCTGATTTCAGGTTCAAAATAATCTTTTTGAAAATCATTTTTTAATCTTACGGTAATGATATTATTCTCAATATCAGGCACATACTCATCCAAAGGGTGTAAAATAAGAGGTATTTTTTCAAAAACTTGTGCAAAAATGATCTTCCAATGCTCTGCAAAGGTCAATTTTTCTTTTTCTTCTTTTGGATCTTCAATATTTGGGGGGCAGCATATTTCTTTCTCTTCGGGATCTGAGTCACCCCCCTCGGTAACCTGTGCCTCAGCAGCAGCAAGTGGGGCAGCTTGTTCTTCTTTTGCTGTTTCCACGGGTGGAGCGATAGTTTCGCTTCCCCCCTTTATTTCTTTTTCCAAAAGATCAGAAATAGGAACTGTCTTTTTAATTGGAACACCTGTCGGCGGCACAAAAGAACGGGTCGATTGCTGAGGCACAGCAGTCACCGTCTGAGCGGTCGTCGCCCCCGGAGTGGGTTGTTTTTCTGTATTATCCCTCCCGTGATTGCCTGACGCTGCTTTTTAGCTTGTATACGTAGTTACCATTGATCTGCAACAAGCAAATTTCAACGGATAAACGCTTATTATTGGACATTTTATAGTTGAAATCGCACTGATTCGCCAACTCCATCGCCCGAACCAGCAACATCCGGTCAATTCCTTGCACTTGTTGAATATATTTCTGCTTTACGGCATCTGAACTCTCCATCAACTTCACTGTTCCCGGAGTTTGTGCCAACAACAAATTGCGAAAATGGGTCGCCAACCCCGAAATAAAATGCTGACCATCAAAACCTTGCGCCAATATCTCATCAAAAAGTAATAATGCATTCGTAACATCCTCACTGAAAAGATGTTCCGTCATTTTAAAGTAATGATCCACATCCAGCACATTGAGATGGTGAATCGTTGTTTTATAGCTGATCTGATTGCCTGAAGAGCTCACCAACTGGTCAAAAATGGAAAGGGCATCCCTCAAAGCACCATCCGCCTTGAAAGCAATGACACGCAACGCCTCCTGCTCAATAGTTACTCCCTCCTGCTTAGCCACATATTCAAGATGTTTGGCAATATCATTATCTGTAATTCGCTTAAAATCATACACTTGGCAACGCGAAAGGATAGTAGGAATAATCTTGTGTTTCTCGGTTGTAGCCAGAATAAATTTCGCATAAGATGGCGGTTCTTCCAATGTTTTCAAAAAGGCATTGAACGCCTGATTGGAAAGCATGTGCACCTCATCGATAATATAGACCTTATATTTTGCTCCCTGCGGACTGATCCTCACTTGCTCCACCAACGAACGGATGTCCTCAACAGAGTTGTTGGAAGCAGCGTCCAGTTCATAGACGTTGAAAGAGGCAGATTGGTTAAAAGATTGACAAGAGAGACACTCATTACAAGGCTCATGTTCTGTAGTTAAGTTTGTG
Source organism: Bacteroidota bacterium (assembly GCA_029570835.1). GTDB lineage: Bacteria > Bacteroidota > Bacteroidia > Bacteroidales > WCHB1-69 > UBA5429. The sequence goes on along the minus strand of JAKPTX010000089.1, from coordinate 111,476 downwards.
CAGTTGAGGGCTTTAGCCAGGATTCTGGCACAGGTGGTTTTTCCTACTCCACGAGGACCGCAAAATAAAAATGCCTGAGCAACCTGATTGGTTTTAATTGCATTTTTTAAGGTGGCAACGATGGAATCTTGTCCAACCACCATGTTGAATGTGTTAGGACGATATTTTCGAGCTGATACAATAAAGTTATCCATACTTTTTAAGATTCTGATCACAACATAACTTGCAAAGATACATCTTTTTTTTCACTATTCCGATCCTTTTTCTTATTTTTGTAAAAATTTTAAACGAACCGAATAGCATGACTCATTTTAACCCGAATCAGACCCCTTCTCCCTACCTTTTACCGATTATGGAAGAGTTTTATTCCTTACAAGGTGAGGGCTTTCACACGGGCAAGCCCGCTTATTTTTTGCGCATTGGCGGCTGTGATGTAGGTTGTTTCTTTTGCGATGTGAAAGAGTCGTGGGATGCGTCCAAACATAGTTTAGTCAGTACAGATGAGGCGATTGCAAGAATTCTCGAAAATCCTGCCAAAGCGGTAGTGGTTACCGGTGGCGAACCTATGCTGTACGACCTCAGCTACCTTTGCCGGGAACTCCACAAACACAATATTGAACTCTTTTTGGAAACTTCCGGATCGGAACCGCTCAGTGGCGAGTGGGATTGGATCTGCCTGTCACCTAAGAGAAATCACCCGCCATTGGATATCTATTTTCAGATAGCCAATGAACTGAAAGTGATCATCTATGACCATGACGACTTTAAATGGGCGGAAGAGAATGCAAAAAAAATTGGGAGTCATATGCTCCGGTTTTTACAACCGGAATGGAGTAATTCTCCCAAAATGTTACCTTATATTATACAGTACGCTCTGGATCACCCTCAATGGAGAATATCACTCCAAAGCCATAAGTTTATGAATATTCCTTAGTCTTTACTTTGTAAGGTTATAAGTATCTGTTGCTATCACCAATTCTTCGTCAGTGGTAACAACCATGGCTACGGTTTTGCTTCCCGGTTTGGTGATTACCGCATCTTTTCCTCTTACCTTGTTGGCAACCGGATCAAAATCAACACCAAAGAACTTGAGATCTTTCAAAATCTCTTCTCTTTGCTCTATACCATTTTCTCCAATTCCACCGGTAAACGCGATGATATCAACTCCGTCCATAGCAGCTGTATAAGCTCCTATATATTTTTTCACTCTGTAACAGAACACTTTATGAGCATATATACTGCGTAGATCACCTGCTTCAACACCATCATTGATATCTCTCATATCGGAACTTTTGCCTGTAAGTCCAAGTAATCCGGATTGTTTGTTGATCAATTTATTGGCTGCTTCAAAATCAAATCCCTCTTTTTCAGCGATATAAAGCAATGCTCCCAAGTCTAAGTCACCAGCTCTGGTTCCCATTACCAATCCTTCAACCGGAGTGAACCCCATGGAAGTATCTACTGATTGTCCATTTTTAACAGCACATATAGAAGCTCCGTTTCCTAAGTGACAAACGATAATCTTAAGATCTTCATATTTCTTACCTAAAAGATTTGCTGCTTTGGGAGCTACAAATTTATGACTGGTTCCATGGAACCCGTAACGTCTAATCTTATGTTCTTCATAATATTTGAAGGGAATAGCATACAAGAAAGCTTCGGGTGGCATAGTTTGATGGAAAGAGGTGTCAAATACTGCAACTTGTGGTATATTGGGCAACATCTCATGCATCACCTCAATCCCCATGATATTGGCGGGATTATGTAAAGGTGCCAATTCTGAACATTTTCTAATATATTCCAACGCTTCTTTATCAATCAAAGCACTTTTTTTGAAATGCTCTCCACCATGAGCTACACGATGTCCTACCGCATTAATTTGATCAATGGATGACAACACGCCATGATTCGGATCTACCAATGCGTCCAAAACCAACTTAATTCCAACACTGTGATCCTTAATTGGAGTTTGAACTGAATATTTATCTTTACCGGTAGGGCGATGAGTAAACTCTCCTACCTCCAAACCAATACGTTCAACCAATCCTTTTGCCTTCAACTCAGTGGTGTCATTCATGTAAATCAATTGATATTTGATCGATGAGCTTCCACAATTTAATACTAAAATGTTCATAATCAGATAATAATATATTTTATAGGGTTATTTTTAAAAACGGTGCAAAGGTACCGAAAAACAAAGGATTTATCCAGCCCATTAAGATATTTTAACAATTCCATTTCAGGGGGCCTGTTTCATTAAATTTTACTACTTTTGTTGATTGTTTTAAACTATTCTTTATGCGAAGTTTTGGTAGTGATAATCATTCCGGAGTGCATCCCAAAATCATGGATGTATTGCTTAGTGCAAACCGTAATCATCAATTGGCTTATGGTGATGATAATTACACAGCAGAAGCAACTCACTTGATTCGGAAATATTTTGGAGAGCAAGCTGACTTTTTCCCTGTTTTCAACGGTACCGGCGCCAATATCTGTGCTTTGCGCGCCTGCACGCAACCGTTCAACGCCATCCTCACTGCAGAAACGGGACATATCTATATTGATGAGTGCGGTGCGCCCGAGTGGCTCACCGGTGCAGCACTCAAGAGTTTCAAAACTCCCGATGGTAAGGTTACTCCCGCGATGGTTGAATCGATGCTCCACCTGATTGGTTTTGAACACCACTCCCAACCTAAAGTGCTCTATATCTCACAATTAACAGAACTGGGAACCCTCTACACACCTGCTGAGATCCAAACTCTCGCCAATCTGTTGCACCAAAACAACATGTACTTGCACATGGATGGCGCCCGGATTGCCAATGCCGCTGCAACATTACAATGCAGCTTCAAAGAGATGACCACCGACGTAGGAGTTGATATCCTCAGTTTCGGGGGAACCAAAAATGGAATGATGATGGGAGAAGCCGTGATTACACTGCGCCCGGAACTGGCTGAAAATATGAAGTTGATACGCAAACAATCTACTCAGCTCTTTTCTAAAATGCGATTTGCGTCAGCACAATTTATAGCTTATCTTTCTGATAATCTATGGCTTACCAATGCCACACACGCCAACCAAATGGCACAACTGCTCAGAAAGGAGATGAACCTCATCCATCCTTTTGAGTTTACTTATCCCACACAAGGCAATATCATCATTGTCAAGATGGACCGGGAAAAAATAGATCAATTACTGGAAAACCACTTTTTTTACGTGTGGGATGAAGCCAACAACGAGATTCGGTTAGTCACCTCCTGGGACACTACTCATGAGGATATTGAACTCTTCATCCGCGATCTCAAAAAAATCTACTCCTGATATGAAATAAAAAATGAATCACCATGAATAAACGTTTTATCATCTCCGGAGGGGGAACCGGAGGACACATTTTCCCCGCCTTAGCGATTGCCAATCAAATCAAAAAAGAGGTTCCCGATGCTGACATTCTCTTTATTGGTGCCGAAAATAAGATGGAGATGAAAAGGGTTCCCGATGCCGGTTATCCTATCGAAGGATTAAAAATTTACGGAGTAAGCAGAGATTTTAACCTCAAGGGAATCATGAGCAATCTCAAACTTCCTTTTGTGCTACTCAAGGCGTACAACAGAGCAAAAAAGATCATTCGCTTTTTCAATCCGGATGTGGTTATTGGTGTGGGTGGTTTTGCCAGCGGTCCTGCCCTTCGGGCTGCCACTGCGCTCAAAATTCCCGCTGTAATCCAGGAACAAAACTCCTATCCCGGCATGACCAACCGCTGGGTGGCTAAAAAAGTGCAAAAAATCTTTGTCGCTTATGAAGGATTGGAGAAATATTTCCCCAAGGAGAAGATTGTGCTAACTGGTAATCCCGTCCGTGCGGAGATCAGTCAGGTGGTCAAAAAAAGAGAGGAAGCATTTGAATATTTCGGATTGGATCCCAATAAAAAGACCATTTTAGTGATGGGCGGCAGTCTGGGAGCACGCTCTATCAACCAGACCATCGCTTCCAATATGGACACCTTTAATAATCCTCAGCTACAACTGATATGGCAAACGGGCGAGCTGTTTTACAAAACGCTTCCCCCCCATTGGATTCAAATCCAAAGTGAAAATATCAAGATTGTGCCCTTTATTCAGCGGATGGACCATGCTTACAGCGTTGCCGATCTGATTGTTTCCCGTGCCGGCGCATTGGCGATTGCGGAGCTCACCCTGATTGGAACGCCCACAATCCTGATTCCGTTCCCTTATGCGGCGGAAGATCATCAAACTATGAATGCATCCGCGCTGTCAACCCATGGTGCAGCCATTATGATCCCTGATAGTGAGGTACATAGCCAATTAATTCCGAACCTAACGGCATTGCTGGAAGACGAGGAACGCGCCATCCAAATGGGTGAAAAAATGAAACAATTCTCCTTCCCTAATGCGATTGAGGATATTGTCAATGCGATTTTGAATCTTAAAAAGTAGACTCTTTTTTTGGAAATAAAAGTGATTTCGGATTTCGGGATCAAAAAAAGGCGGAAGGCGGAAGGCGGAATGAATTACGAATTACAGGATACTCGGGGCGCGACTTTGAGTCGCACCCCGATTTAAAATCGGATTTATTCCATCTTTACAACAACCCCGTAGGAGTAACATAATTGTAAGTTTGAAATTAGAATTTAGAATTATTTGATTATCAGGCATTTAATTCCAATAATAGATTTCTTACTTCTTATTTCTTATTTGGGAATTTAAATAAAAGGGGGGCAGCATAGTTGTACCTCCTTTGTCAATTTATTTCCCCACTCTGGAATTTTACTGCTTTTTGGAAAATCCTGGGCAATTATGAATCGGACTACCACTCTAAAATTGAATTCTGATTTCTAATTTCTAATTTTACAATCATGTCACCCCTACGGGGTTCTTATGGCTCTTGGGGTCAACATTTTACTACAATCATGCCACCCCTACGGGGTTATTTAAAAGGCTGAAGGCGGAATGAAAAAAAGGCGGAAGACGGAAGGCGAAAGTTTTTATTATAATTGAAAATTGAGAGTTGAAAATGGTCAAATATCTGACTTACCTTATTGATGTATTTGATTTACAGGGTATTATGATATAAAACAGCAAATAATTCAATTAAAATTAACCACCCCGCCCTTCGGGCACCCCTCCAAGGAGGGGAATTTATACACATCGATTTTTCCAAAATCCGAAATCATTCTACCTTCTACCTTCTACCTTGTAAAATCGTAATTCGTAATTCGTAATTTTTACACATTCTCTTAAAGGCAGAATATTCCAGAGTGGGGTGATGGATTAACAAAAAGACACCCCAAATCCTGCCCCCATTTTTTTTTATTTCAAAAAGAAGAAAAAAAGTAAAATTAAGTGTCGCCTTTTTTATCTATCTTTGCATTGTTCGCTTGCTACAGCCCACAGGTAGAAGCTCGCCACTGAGGCGTAAGGGGTGTATCGTTCATGGTACTGTATAAACTCTTGCTTGCTCACCTTGGGAACCTCGTATATTCTTTGCAATCCGCGATGAATCCCTAAGTCTCCGTAACTCAGGATATTGGGACGTTGCATTGAAAAAAGCATCAGCATCTCAGCACTCCAGATCCCGATTCCATCCAGACCGGTCAATGCGGTCAACACCTCTTCATCCGACAAGTGATGCAACTGCTCCAGGTCAAGCTCCCGGTTTACCACCTTATCTGTCAACTTTTTGATATTTCCCGCTTTTCTGAATGAAATCCCCATTTTTTGGATCTGCTCAACAGAGGAATGTGCCATCCTTTCCGGTGTAATAGCCCCAAACTCAGTCAAAAAGCGTCCCCGAATGGTACGGTGCGCTTTGGTAGAGATTTGCTGTCCGACAATAATATCCACCAACGCCGAAAACAGATCCGGATTCACCCGCCGCTCAATCTTTCCGTACCGTTCTATGACCTTAGCTAACCGCTCATCCCGCGCCTTCAGAAAATCGATCTCTTCCTGCCCATATTGAAAAATCTGCAAATCCATAAATGATAAAATTGATAATCTGCAAAGGTATGGATTTTTGTTTAACCCGGATTTCAGATTTCGGAATAAATATTACGGATAGGATTGTTTGTGTATTATTATTATATTATTAATTATAATCGATTGATTATCAGTTATTTAAAATAATATTTTGAAAATAATCACATAAAAAGTCGAAAAATACAAAAAAAACAGCTATATTCGCAGTGTCAAAACAACCAAAACCTCTCAATTCCGATTTCTGATTTCTATTTTTTGACTTCCATCCCCTGGCTTTAAACCTCAAAAATCCGCCCTCCGAAATCCGAAATCTACCAACTCTTACTTCTAATTTCTACAACCGGGTTGTGAGTGAAAACTATAAAAAATAATTTTATTATGGCAAAAGTAGCTCCAATGGTAATGTCTGTAGCCGGCACCGTAATACATGTCGGTTTGTCGTACCTCACTTCAGGTATAACGAGTACGGCATTTTTGACCTTAATCAGTGGTATTACTGCCAATTTTGCGGCAGATACTATCCAAAAACTTTCGCCACAAAAGTTAAAACAAATCATTTTTGGCACTCACCCTAATGACCTCAATCATAGTATAAAGAGGTTGTTTTTTCTCTCTATGGCTGAAGCTTTAGACAATGTATTGATTCTTTATTCAGAGACTCCGATATCGAAAAAAGAAAAAAAAGAGGCTAAGAAAATAATTGCATCTTTGAAAAAAGCATTTTTGGATGCTCAAAACATTTCTGATCCCAATATTAATGATGAAATTATAAGTTCTTTTTTAAAGAATCCTCAAAGCGATAATGGAGAAATAGCCAATTATATCGCTGAGAAATTGGTATCGGATAATATCAGCGAGTCATTTGGAAAGTTTATTGCTGAGCATTTTCCGGCTCAAATACAACTTTGTTTTGGAGAAGGATTAAAAAATCCTGATCATCGCGATGCATGGGTAGCTTTCCAACGTATGATGTCCGACGAAATATGCGATATCGTAACACGTATTGAGCAAACCCAAAAGGATATTCAGCAAGATATCTCTGCTATTAAGACAGGTACCACCGGTTTGAATGAAACCCAACTGAATGAACTGAAAAAACTCAATGAGTTATTGAATGATAAAAAGCATTTCAATATCGTACTCAACAATAACTTGACGGATGCTCTTTCCGCTGTCGAAGATAAAGCAAACGAGATATTAAAAATAACTACCCATACAAATAAAACGGTAAAAGAGTTGATTGAACTCAACCGAAAACAGGAACGCAGAGAACGAATTTTACTGGGATTGATTGTTGGAGTGCTTGCAATTTTACTGGTCGGCGGTACCATCGTTTCTTATCGTTCATTAACTCGTCCTTTTAATCTGACGGTTAGTGTGCATGGCTGGAAAGGAAAAGAGCATCATCCTTTACAAGGTACAGGAACTATTAAGATAACCATCGATAATAAAATTTACAGTTCCGATATCAACAAAGAGGGAAATGCTGTTTTTATGGAGTTACCACACTCTTGTTCCGGTAAAATAGCACAGGTTTCCATTGAAAACACCGAAGGAATGCCCTATTTTTGTGTAGATGATATTCTAACAGTGAATAAAAAGCAAATAGCTTATCTTTCTGTAAGTATTGAAGGATTGGAATTGGCTCACGGGTACATAAAAGATGAAAACACGCTGGAACCCATTGTTGGTGCCATGGTACGTATTGCCGGTGAAAGCACCTATACCGATAATTTCGGAGAATTTTCCCTTCCCATCCCTTTAGATAAACAGAATGAACGGCAGGAAATCCAGGTTTACAAAGAGGGATATGAACCCTATCGTACTGAACAACCCATGGTTGGTTCTCATGATTTTAGTTTATACCTTCGTAAAAATAAATAGATTGCCATGAGAAAACATTTAATTCCGCTTATTTTTTTCCTTATTTGTGGAAATCTACATAGTCAGCAGATTCCATTAGAGGGAGTTGTGACGGTACAAAATAGCCGTGTAAACACAGGAAAAACAGAATATGTTTCAGATGCAAGTATCACACATCCCAAGGCAAAACCTACATCTACCGATAGCGATGGAAAATTTCGCTTGCATATCACAGGTGTAGGAAGTGGGACACAGATAGGCATACAGGTTACCCCAATGGGTAAGTACAAAGATTTTGTTGTAGTCAATGAACGGGAAATCCAGGACATCACATTGGGACGTTCGCTTCCTGTTCAGATTTATATTTGCAATAAAGCCGAACTGGACCGCCGCAAAGCAGAGCTCATAGGAATCAACATGAAAAAGCAAGACGAGATGCGAGCCCGTAAGATTAAAGAGCTCAATAAGCGTATTGCGCGTTTGGAACAGGAAAATGCCTATGCCAGTGAAGAGTATCAAAAAACCATTGACAGTTTGAAGGTTATTACAGATGACAGAGCCGATGCGTTATCCCGTATCAAGGAGTATGTTGAGCGCATGATTGTGATTAACCTGGATAGGGCGGATTCTGTTTATCTCAACGCCTATCGTATGTTTGAGCAAGGTGAATTGGATAGTGTATCTCGTTACCTTGATCAACATCTCGATTATGAAAAGAAACGTGCTGCTATACAGAAATTAGAATCTGATGCCCGGGATGAAAAAGAATTAGCTGAGCAACTCACTACAAATGCTGAGCAAAAGTTTGCCAAAGCAGAGCAAGAACGTAAAAGTCTTGTGGAAACGCTTTTGCTCAATGCGCGCTCCAAAGCGTCATTATACTTGTACTCAGACGCCATAGATGCGTATGAAAAAATAATGGAATTAGACACCCTGAATGTCGAATATCTTTTTGAATATGCTAATTATCTGTACGAACTTCGAGAGTACTCCGAAGCTGAATCCGTATATTTACGATGTTTAAAAATCTATGAAAAATTAGCCAAAGAAAATCCAAATATTTATTTACCCAATTTGGCTTCGACATTAAATAATCTGGGACTTAATTATGACGAACAACATGAATATTTCAAGGCTAAGGAAAGCTATTTACGCTGTTTAAAAATCAGAGAGAAATTAGTCAAAAAAAATCCAAAAGCTTATTTACCTGATTTGGCCGCAGTGTTGAGCAATTTAGGGTTAAATTATAATGAGCAACAAGAGTATTCTAAAGCTGAAAAGATTTATTTACGCTGCTTGGAAATCAACGAAGAATTAGCAAAAGAGGATTCAAAAGTTCATTTGCCTCATTTGGCAGCGTTATTGAATAATCTGGGTGCCAACTATAATGATCAAAAGGATTATTCCAGAGCTGAAACTATGTACTTACGTTGTTTGGCAATCTACGAAAAATTAGCCGAAGAAAATCCAAAGGTTTTTTTGCCTGATGTGGCCTTGGGTTTGAATAATCTAGGACTTAATTATAACGAACAAAGAGAGTTTGCTAAGTCTGAAGAGATCTATTTGCGCTGTTTGGAAATCTACGAAGAACTAATTAAAGAAAATAACAAGGTTTATCTTCCTGATTTGGCTTTGGTATTAAATAATCTGGCTTTTAATTATAAAGCTCAAGGTGATTTTTCCAAAGCTGAAACAATATTTTTACGCTGTTTAGATATACGTGAGAAGTTAGCCAAAGAAAATCCAAAGGTATATTTACCTAAGTTAGCCACGACGTTAAATAATTTGGGAATTAACTACTATTCCCAACAAAATTACACTCAAGCTGAAACAATGTTTATACGCTGTTCCGAAATACGTGAAGAATTGGCTAAAGAGGATCCGGAAATTTATTTGCCTGATTTAGCTGATATTTTTTATAATTTGGGATTTAACTATAGAGCTCAAAAAAACTATCCTAAAGCTGAGGCTGTATTTTTACGTTGTTTGGAAATCTACGAGGGATTAGACAAAGAAAATCCAAAGGTTTACTTAACTGATTTGGCTTTGGCGTTGAATAATCTGGGGCTTAATTACAACGACCAGCAAGAGTATTCCAAGGCTGAAGAAAGCTACTCACGCTGTTTGAAAATCTACAAAAAATTAGCCAAAAAAGATTCTGATATTTATACACCAAAGTTAATCGATGTGACAGATAATCTTGCATCTGTTACACAGAAAAACAAAAAACACCAAAAAGCTGTATCATATGCGTTGCAAAGTGTACGGTTACGGAAAAAAATAAACGATTCCCCGGACAAGATTGCATCTGCTTTGGGTACTCTCTCTGTATATGCACTCTATACGCAAGCGTATAACTCATCAAAGAAATACGCTCTTGAAGCCTTACGTAAAGATAGTACACAAATAGGAATAAAGACAAATCTGGCGCATGCCTTGCTTTTACTAGGAAAATATGAAGAAGCTTGGTCAATTTATCAAGAAATATCTAGCCGAAAATCACCTGAAACTAACAAGAATTATGGAGAAAGTTGTGTAAAAGATTTAGAAAATTTACTGTCGGAGAAACTAGTTCCTGAAGCACATGTTGGAGAAGTAAAGAAAATAGTAAACTATTTAAAATCAATAGAATAAAAAAATTATATAATGAAACATATTATTTCTTTTTGTTTTATACCAACTTCCCCTTTTTATGGTAATGTGTTTTATCAACGCATTCTAATTTGGAACAGGAAAACACCTATGCTTCTCTTGAAAAAAGTATTTATCTTTGCAAAGTTTATTACACACCACTCCATACGGAGATTTTTAAAACACCACATGAAAAGATATTTTCAATCAATAAGAACCTATTTTATTCTACTTCTGCTTGTGTTTTATTCGATTATTGTTTCTGCACAGAACAATACGGATGAAAAGCATGAAATTACAATTTACGCTATACCCACTCTCAAACCGTTTATTTGGGATAGTCCATCGACACTCTACTCATCCATGATGAGTTGTTACATAAAAACAATTGCCGTAAAAAACAACTATCTGTTTGGGCACGTTATTGTAAGATTACAAAGCCATTTAGTGCCCGGTGGCGAACTCCACATAGCTCAATTATCATGTACGATGAAAGAAAAGCGCGATTTGATTTTCAAAGAAAAAGTCGGAATGGCTATTATGGGTGTAGTTTTGAACGGAAGGATAGAGCCGGACGAGACAATTCGCGAAAAACTTAAGATATATGCAGATCGAGAGAAACTGGCTTTTATTAAATACAGAATTTCCAAAGAAGCGATGGAAAGGATTTTAGCATTTATCGATGAATATACTAAACCAAAAGAAGACGGTCGAGCAGAATATGAGTTTTATGGTGGTGCTTTTAATCCCCGCTTTGAGCATGAAGGAAGCGGATGTTCTGCATTCGGTTTAGCTTTACTGGACTTAATTAATCTAAGCCCTGAAAACCCTCATGAATGGGCACATGATGTGAATATCCCGATAGAATTAATCGGTGGAAATTTTAACAATCATAAAAAGGTTAAAACTAAAAGTATCTTAGAGAAAAAAGAGTGGTATAATTCTGAAAATGGCACGGAAAACGTTGATTATGTGCGTTACTTTATCTACGACCCCAGCTTGATGTTTGATTGGATTTTAGATAAAAGGCGTACCCACACCACAGAATTTCAGATATACGATGAAAACAATATTCCCGGGCTTTACAAAGATGCACGCGATGTGCAGTTTGACTGCAAAGAACCGCTTTTCAAAAAACGCCAACAAAGCAATTTATTCGTTGACATCTATTTGAAAGATAGAATAAGGGCAAAGAATCAAGTAAAATCGACAATCAAAATTAGTCAACAACAAGAAACTATAAAACATAGCGACTGGGAAGATAAATTGAATGCATTATTACTGGATGATTACCTTTTAGAACCTGAAACAGTGCAAGAATTAGAAAGCACTCAGCCAACAAAGCAGCCCTTCACTGTAGAACTTACCGAACGAAACGGTAAACCTATCACAATTATCAGTGAATTTGAAGATATAGATAACGAATCCAAAGAATTGGCTATAGAAAATCCAAGAATTTTTTTGCCTAATTTAGCTGCGTTGTTAAATAATCTGGGAGCTAACTATAACGACCAAAATGACTATTCCAAAGCTGAAGTTATGTTTATACGCTGTTCAGAAATACGTGAAGAATTAGCTAAAGATAATCCTGCAGTTTATTTACCTGATTTAGCTGATATTCTATATAATCTAGGATTTAATTATAGAGCCCAAAGTAACTATCCCAAGGCTGAAGCTATGTTTTTACGTTGTCTAGAAATTTATGAAAAATTAGCCAAAGAAAGTCCAAAGGTTTATTTACCTGATGTAACTCTAGTACTAAATAATCTGGGACTTAATTATAAAGACCAACGAGAGTACGCCAAGGCTGAAGAGATCTATTTACGCTGTTTGAAAATCTATGAAAAATTAGCTAAAAAAGATCCCAACGCTTATACACTAAAATTAATCAATGTAACAGAAAATCTTGCATCTGTTTGTCAAAAAAATAAAAAATACAAAAAAGCTGTATCGTTTGCATCACGTAGTGTTTTGTTAAGAAAAAAATTTGACGATCTCCCCAATAATGTTGCATCTTCTTTGGGTACTCTATCTCTCTATACACTTTATACACAAGAGTATAGCTCTTCGGAGGAATATGCCCTTGAAGCCCTTCGCCTGGATAGTACACAAACAGGGATAAAAACCAATCTGGCACATGCCTTGCTTTTACTGGGAAAATATGAAGAAGCTTGGTCAATTTATCAAGAAATATCTAGCCAAAAATCACCTGAAAGTAACAAAACTTATGGGGAAAGTTGCGTGGAAGATTTAGAAAGTTTATTGTCGGAAGAACTGGTTCCTTCAAAACATGTAGAAGAGGTGAAAAAAGTACTAAACTACTTAAAAAGAAAGGAATAAAATAAGAAAGTATGTTTAAATGTTATTTATAGAAGTAAGCAATATAGTTTTATATCATCACAATAAAACACCTCATGAAAAGACGTTTTCAATCAATCAGAACTTATTTTATTTTACTTCTGCTTCTGTTTTATCCGATTATTGCTTCTGCACAGAATAACACGGATGAAAAGCATGAAATCACAATTTACGCTATGCCCACTCTCAAACCACTCATTTGGGACAGTCCGTCAACACTCTGCTCATCTATGATAAGTTGTTACAGAAAAACAATTGGAGTAAAAAACAACTATCTGTTAGGACACATTACAGTAAGATTAGAAAGTCATTTATTGTCCGGTGGCGAACTCTACATATCTCAAATATCGGGTACGATGAAAGAAAAGCATAATATGATTTTCAAAGAAAAAGTCGGAATGGCTATTATGGGTGCAACTTTAATCGGAAGATTGGAACCGGAAGAGATGATTCGCAAAAAACTCAAGATTTACGCAGATAGAAAGAAACTGGCTTTTATTAAATACCGAGTTTCCAAAGAAGCAATAGAAAGGATCTTGGCATTTATTGATGAATACACCAGACCCAAAGAAGATGGACGAGCTGAATCTGAATTTTATGGTGGGGCTTTTAATCCCCGCTTCGAGAACGAAGGAGGAGGATGCTCTGCATTAGGGCTAGCTTTACTGGACTTAATCAATCTAAGCCCTGAAAACCCTCATGAATGGGCCCATGAAGTGAATATCCCAATGGAAATAATTGGTGGAAAATTCAATAATCAAAACAAAATTAAAATTACAACTATCTTAAAGAAAAAAGAGTGGTATAATCCTGAAAATGGCACGGAAAACGTTGATTATGTACATTACTTTATCTACGACCCGAGCTTGATGTTTGATTGGATCTTGGAAAAAAGACGTACCCACACTACCGAATTTCAGATATACGATGAAAACAATGTGCCGGGGCTTTACAAAGATGCTCGCGACATAAAGTTTGACAGTGAGGCACCTCTTTTTGAAAAACGCCGGCGAACCAACTTATTTATTGACATCTATTTGAGAGATAGATTTGAAATTACAGATAATGAGCTAAAATAATTGGTTGAAGCAAATCCTAAAATGTACTGATCTGATTTGGCTTATATTATGTTCATGGTTTCATTTGAATCATTTATTGTCTATTTGTATCCCTAAAATCCGATGTAAATCAAAAGTTGTACTTTAGAAATACATGTAAAAATAAAGTTACACTTTAGATTTACACGAAAATTTTGTATCTTTGCGCAGTGAAAATGGGTCAATTTATGAAATCATTGAATATGTTATCACGGAAAATAAATTTTCAAGATACTGAAAATGAGAGTGTTTTCCTTTGGGGTGCTCGTCAAACCGGTAAAAGTACACTGCTCAAAATGCTTTTCCCGGACGTTCGTTATATCGATTTATTAAAATCTGATGAATTTGCACGTTATAATCGTCGTCCGGCACTCTTGCGTGAAGAGCTTAGTTTACTTCCCGAGAATGAATTGGTGATTATCGACGAAATTCAAAAAATCCCTGCATTGCTTGACGAAGTGCATTGGCTGATAAGCAACCATCATCTTCGTTTTATTTTGAGCGGTTCCAGTGCTCGCAAACTACGTCGCAGCGGTGTAAACCTGTTGGGTGGCAGAGCTATCAGAAAACAGCTCTATCCCTTCGTTAGTGCTGAAATTCCCGAATTCGACCTGATCAAAGCCTGCAATAACGGAATGCTTCCACCCCATTATTTGGTAGAAAATGCTACAAACCGACTCCACGCTTATGTTGGCGATTATCTTCAACAGGAAATCAAAGCCGAAGCACTGACCCGAAACCTAAACACCTTTACCCGATTTATGGAGGTTGCTGCGCTAAGCAATGGTGAAATTTTGAACTATAATAACATCGCCTCGGAATGTGGCATAAGTGCTCCTACCGTGAAAGAGTATTTTTCCATTTTGGAAGAAACGCTAATCGGCTACGTCATTCCTGCATTTACCCGAAATGTAAAGCGCCGCGTTATTCAATCTCCTAAATTTTACTATTTCGATGTGGGTGTTGCTAATTTTCTCTTGAAAAGGACTAACCTTATTCCGGGTTCGCCTGAGTTTGGACATGCTTTCGAGCATTTTATCTTACAAGAAATTATCGCCTATATCGGCTATTTCAGACCGTTGCAAAATCTTTCTTATTGGCGCACATCATCGGGATACGAAGTGGATGCCATTATCGGAAATGCCGAGGTGGCCATCGAAATTAAATCGTCCGATGAAGTACAATCGCACCACACCAAAGGATTAAAAGCTTTTTCTGAAGAGTTTCCCGATTGTCGGCTAATTGTTGTTTCATTGGATAAATATCCCCGCCGAATGAATAATATAGAGGTTTACCCGGCATTAGAATTTTTAAAAATGTTATGGCATAGCGATATTTTTTAAAAACCACATACCACTTTTTAAATCAACAAATTAGAAAAATAACAGTATGAACATTTCGCTTATCATTTCAGCTGTTTTACCTATAATTATTTTTTTATCCTTTATTTACAGAAAAGATTCAGAGAAAGAACCTAAAAAACTTTTAGCTAAATGCTTTTTATTTGGTGCCCTTAGTATCATACCTGTTTTTTTGATTGAGCTTGCTATTGATTCTTATAGTAACTCTATCAATTCTCCTTTGTTACACTCTTTATATCGCGCTTTTATTGTAGCTGCCCTGGTGGAAGAGGGAACAAAATTCTTTTTTCTTAAAAAAGTAACATGGAAAAATAAAGAATTCAATCAAAGTTATGATGGTATAGTTTATGCCGTATTTGTATCATTGGGTTTTGCCATGGTCGAAAATATTATGTACGTATCGGAGCATGGATTTGTTGTTTCCATTTTTAGGGGAATCTTATCTGTTCCCGGTCACGGATTATTTGGGATTATGATGGGATATTTTTATGCCTTGGCGAGATTTTCAAATGATTATAAGAGACAAATATATTTATTCTTAAGCTTCTTCGTTCCTTTTCTTTTCCATGGAACATTCAATTTTTTACTGATGTATAATGCTCATGTTGAAAGTGAATTGATGATGTCATTAATATTTGTTGCTTTTATCGCTTTCGATATTTTTATGTGGAAAATGGGCATCAAAAGCATTAAGCGTCATTATGCAAGAGATATAAGAAAAAAAGAGATAATAAATTATTAAAAACAAAGAATATTCCGATTGATTTATGACAAACTACAATGTGTTTATAAGTGCCGCTGCCAACCTGGCAAAGCGTTTACATGCCGGTCAATTTGATAAAGCCGGAGAAGATTATTTTAAAGGACATATCAGTTCGGTTGCCAACCAAGGCAAAACCTGGCTGGAGAAAGTGACCGGTTACCTGCATGATGCCAGTGAAGATACTCCTCATACTGAAGATGAAGTATTGAATTTTCTTGAACAAGAAGCCGGAGAAGAACTTCCTCTAGATGTAAAATCTGAACTCGCTACTGCGCTAACCCTACTCAATAGCAACCATGCCCCTTCGCGAAAAGAGTATATCGCTACCATAGGAGAACAGTTGCTGGCAACAACCGTAAAATTGTATGATCTGCAGAACAATATGGACTTAACACGCCTATCTGCACCAACCCAAAAAGACCTCGACAGATTGAAACGCTATCAATCGGAATATAATTATTTGAAACTAAAACAAGAAGAATTACAGATACGCTAAGATAAAATTTGATCAGAACCGATCATTAATTTAAAATTATATATCTGCAGTCACAAAATAATAGTATTATTATAATATTAAAGAATACTTCAGTGCAATTATACTTTTCTAACATATATTATTTTATACGCTCTTATTAACCAAACACTTAATGTGTGTTAAAATAATTGCTTAAGATATAGTGAAAATCTTAAATAATTTGTGTAACTTTGCAAAGTTAAAGATTTAAGTTCTTTAAAAAATAAAATATTAACAAATTTTAAAAAAAACTGTCCTAATAAAGGGGACACTTAAAACGTATGAAAATCTCCTAGTAATTTGAAATTCATTTCATTAAGTTTCATAATAAGTATTATGTGTTTGTTCCAAAATAATTAATATTATGAAAAAATTAAAAAAAACATTTAGTAAACAAACACTAAACTCGTTTAGGAACTACTTTGATAGCTCTTAATTATTATTTATGATAAACAGAAACTATAAAAAGTGGTACTTGGAAACTACTCGAAAAAATAGGGCTTATTCTTAAAAGCCTCATGAATAATAAACTAAATATAAAAAAATGAAAAAAGTAATTTTAATTTCACTTATTACAATAATTTGCTATCAAGGATTTTCTCAACAACTTTTTTATATGAATAGCGAAATTAGTGAAGATAGAGCGTATTCAGCAATAATTAATACAGCTTTAAAACAAGAAGAATTAATCTTAAGGGTAAAAGATTATTTAGTTTCAGAGAAATTAATTGATTCTACCGAAGAAATAACTATTTACGATGAAAATATCTTTGAATATAAAGTGGGATTTGGGTTTAAGCATGGTCAGTATTTAACAAAAGGATTGTGGGGTGCTCCTCAAGTTGCACCTCCAGTTACATTATACTTTGATGTATTTATCTTACTTAATAATCTTGGGCAAATGAAAATCACGATTACAAATTTTTATTCTAAGGTAATTGCTTTTGTTGATGAAGATGGTTATTTAAATTGCCTCAAAGGTGGCAAAGGTAATGGAAAAGAATGGGGAGATGCAAATATAATTTACCCAGCGGACAAAGCAGTATCAGATGAATATGGTTTAATCTTAAGTACTGAAACTGGTGTAGGAAAAGCCCTTATACTTTTTGCAGGTGGTTTAGAGTTATATAATAAAACTGTCCGGGGTGAATTTAGAAAAAAAACAAAAGAACAATTCGAAATATATGAAAATGCTATTAAAAATGGTTCAAGCGAAGTCATTACGAGGGATAGGTTACCCTCGCTCAAAGTGATAGGTGGTATAGCTAAATATTGGCCTGATCAAGTTGACAAGATCATAGGTGATAAACTAGTAATTGGTGTTAATCAACATAGATGGGAACATTTTTTTGAACCAGTTTTTGACTATTTTTTTAAAGAAATTAGTGACAACATTTCCGGACAAATAGATCAAATTGCTTTAGACGGAAAAGTAAAATATGAAAATGTTGACGGCAAAATACTTCCTACAGACCCTAAATTAAGAAAAAAATGGAAAAGACAAAATATAGTATTCTAGTTATTTTATTAATTCTAATTTCTGGGCATATGTATGCCCAGAAATTTAACTTTGAATCTGACAAGAAACTAAAAACAGAATTTAATAAAAAGATTGCTGAAGCACTCGATGGGGATGACGTTAAACTTATGAAAAAAATTCTTGATAAAGACCCCTCATTAGTTAACTCATCTTCAAAAATGACAGCTCCTTCAAAACATTCGGTATTGGCTGCCGGTAAAATACCTTTGTTATATGATGCGGTTGATAGATGTTTGTACGAAAAACACTCTGTAGAGATGGTAAAATTAATACTGAAATACGATCCATTTATGTATTGTGTATTTGATGACCTTACACCATTCTATTTAGTATTAGAGTTTATTGCTACACATAAAATTGAAGAATGTCAAAACGCTGAAAATCTTTTTTACTTATTTTGTAATAAACCTAATTTTGACGTAAATCAATTATGTAAAGGTTCTCCTCTACCCTTATCGTTTTTAATATCTAGAAACTATTATTTCAATAGAAAATCATATAGTAAAGAATATATCTCGTCAGATATTATTAAAACACTTATTGAAAAAGGAGCTTCTGTCAATACAAGAGACGATAATTCAAATAGTATCTTGACCTATTCTGTTATAACAGAAAGACCAGATTTGTTTTCGTACTGTATTTCCAAAGGTGCAGATGTTAGTATCACTAATAAAGATAACCGTGATGCTCTGTATTTTGCTGTATCAAAGAATAACTCTCAACATGTTTCAACATTACTTAACTCAAAGTATCCTCTATCTGAAGATAGATTAGCATTAATTAATGCATACACTTGTATACCCTATGCTAGTAGCGAAATTAAAAATATAATATTTGACAAACTAAAAACTGGTGTTAAAAATCTGGAAAAAATGAAAATTATAACAAGACTATATCCAGATAAAAGGCTTTATTTTATTTCAGAACAATATAAAAGAACGAATTTTAATATAACAACTGAACAAATCCCTGACTTTATTTCTTTATTTTCAAACCTTTCAATAGATAATAATTCAACTGCTTATAAAAATTTATATAGTCTTAAAGAAGAATATATTTTAAGCTCAAAAAATATAAAAGAATTTGTTTCCAGAAATACTGTTTTTCCACTTTATGTTTTAAAAAATTATTCAGAAACATTTTATAAAAGCGAAAAAATTTCAACTGATTTAATAAACGAAATCTCCGAAATAAATACTATCCCTCAGAACTTGAAAAAAAATTTGATTTCGGAGGTTGAAAATACTACAAAAACATATTATGAAAAAACAATAGAAACTAACTCTATTGATGAACTTGCTTCATTATTTTTAAATTTTCCCAGCAAATCTTCAGATATTGAAAAAATTGCATTTGATAAATTTATTAAGGATGCAAATACTGGATATATAGGATATAAAACAGATGACGATTCTGATTTAATATTAGCTGAGAAAAGAAAGGTGGCTACTGTAATATCAAATTGCTCAACTTTTATAGAAACTTTTAATAATCCTGAGTATATAGCTATTGCGAATAATAAATTACAACAATGTTCAGATAATCACATTATTTTATCAAGAACCCACAATCAAGCTGTAAACTATTATAATCAATTATCAAGAAGATATCATAAAGCTTTTAATCAAATTGTAAAAAATGGCAAAACACCCTCTTATGAGATAATATACACTGAAGTAAGTGATGATGGAAAAATTATTTACTACGAAATAAAGGTATGGGATGTAGCTGGATCGGGCTCATTTAAAGTTGGAATTAGAAACAAAAATAATAATTACTGTGAATATGATAATGGATTTCTTGAATCAATTTTTGGACCATTTGACTCAAACTGTTCGAAAACTTTAGATGAAAAAATAAGAAAAATTTGTATAAAAAAATGTAGGATTGAAAATAATAATTTTTATCATATGAAACGCATTACTGAATTTCTCGAAAGGAATATTCATGGACGGTGGTATGAAAAAGTGTGGTAACTTTAAATGACAATGTCCACTAAATTATGTAAATAAAAAACTATAGGCAAAAAAGATACAAAACTCCCCTTCCGAAATTCGTCTTCAAAAAGTATATCTCACCACGTGTAAAATAGCAACAAACTCTTCAATGGTGACGTAGTTATCGTAGCTGAAATACAAATCACTGCTGTAGGTTGAGTTGCCTTTGTACACTTTATTGTCCTTGATGGTGTAGAGGAGATCGCTGCTGTAAGTGGAATTTCCCTTGTACACCTTGCCATCCTTAATTGTATAAACCTGGTCGCTGGAATAAGTGGAATTGCCTCTATAGATCTTGTTCTCCTTAATGGTATAGATGATATCGGTGCTGTAAGTCGAGTTGTTTTTATAAATCTTATTCCCCTCGATCCGACAGACAATATCGGAAGAGTATGAGGAGTTTTTTTTGTACACTTTTCCGTCCCGAAGGTTGCAAATCTGATCGGAAGAGTAGCGGGAATCTTTATGATACACTTTAACCATACCGTGCTGTATATCAAATGAGCAGAAAACTATAAAAAGCAAAGGGATAATGATCCATTTTTTCATGCTTAAACTATTTTTCATGGCAAAGATACGATAAAATAAATGATTTAGAAAGGAATCAATTGCAATGTAACTTCTTCCCCCTTCTTCAAGTTAATTTCCACAAAAGGAGTATCTGCTCTATCCACTTTATTGCGATCCCATTTCACGGTTTTAACATAGTCGGGTATTTTGATCCGATATTGATGATCTGCTTTGGCTCTGAGCGTAACCTCCTGAACCTGATGATTTTCCCAAACGAGATCCACCTCTCCGGCTCCCCGAACGCAAACTCCTTTGAGACTACCCTTCTCCCATCGATCGGGCAGTGCGGGAAGCAACTCAATAAACCCGTGCTGACTCTGGATCAGCATTTCGGCAATTCCTGCACTCCCTCCAAAATTGCCATCAATCTGGAAAGGAGGATGCGCACAAAAGAGGTTCGGATAAGTTCCTGCTCGCTGTTCCTCTTTATTTTCCGGATTCCAGGCAGGTTCCAGCAGTTTTTTCAACAAGCTGTACGCCCGGTTTCCATCCTTCAATCTTGCCCAAAAATTGATTTTCCACGCTCTTGACCATCCGGTACCCCCGTCACCTCGCCGATTGAGCGTTACTTTCGCCGCCTGAGCCCATTCCGGCGTAAAGTCCGGAGAAATCTGATTGGATGGGTACAATCCATACAAATGAGACACATGCCGGTGTTGGGTATCTACTTCCTCATAATCTTCCAGCCATTCCATTAAATATCCTTTTGGACTAATATTATTTGGGGGGAGGCGGAATAGCGCCTGTTCAACCGCTTCCGTCACCTCATCGCTGCTACCCAATATCTGCGCCGCCGAAAGGAGATTAGTGAAGAGCTCGCGGATAATCTGTGCATCCATAGTAGGACCAAGACAGACGTAAATTGTCTGATCCGAACCGGGTATTTTAAAGCCGTTCTCCGGAGAAGAGGAGGGCGCTGTAACCCAATAATTGTGGCGGGGTTCCTCAATCATAGCGGATAGGAAAAATTGAGCTGCACCCCGAATAATCGGATAAACAGATCGTAAATAAGCCGTATCCAATCCGTACTGATAATGCTCCCAAAGGTGTGCACAGAGCCAGGCTCCACCGGTATTGGTTGCTCCCCAGGAAGCATGCTCTCCCGGAGCGGTAAAATGCCACGGATTGGTCATCATGTGAGCCACCCAACCCTCTGCCTGATAAAACCCTTTTGCCGTCCTTTCCCCTGACGATTGCAACGACTCAGTCAGTCTGATCAGAGGAAGGTGAAGTTCCGCCAGATTCCCCACTTCAGCCAGCCAATAGTTCATCTGAACGTTGATATTCAAATGATAATCTCCATTCCAGGGTGTCTGCACCTGATTGGTCCAAAGTCCTTGCAGATTTAACGGTAAGCTGTTTTCTCGCGTCCCGCTGATCATCAAGTAGCGACCATACTGAAAATAGAGCGCCACCAAAGCAGGATCTTCATCCGACTGAAATTGGAGTAGCCGTTGATCTGTGGGAATATCCAAATTTTGCGGACCTAAATCCAGTTCCACCCGATCAAACTTTTCGCGATAAGCTTCAATATGACGCTTTTTCAGCTGCCGGAAACTGTACTTTTCTGCATGACTTAAGTTGTCTTGAACGGTTTGAATGTGGTTCTTCTCCAACATGTTCGTAGAGGTACACATCAGTATCGTAACCTCAGAGGCTTGGCTAATAATCAAAGAACTATCTGTAGAGGTATGCGTCCCCCCCTTTTTTTTAATTTTTAAAGTAAAAAAATAACGAACTCCCTGATCACTATCATAACCGTCATTCAGTTGCCCCTGCATCACTATTTCATCCGAATGAACACTGATTTGCACTCTTTCGGGACGATCCAACGCAATCTCCATCGACAACGCACCCCGCTGATCCGCAGTGTAGTGAGCCACCAGCAGATCATCCGTATGGGACGCAAAATAGTGTCGTTGGTAAGTCACCTTTCCTTTCTGAAACTGCGTAGTGGCGACAGCGTCGTTCAAAGAGAGCGTCCTGCGATACTCCGTCACTTCGGACTGATCGGGATAAAGATGTTTAACTTTCAGATTTCCAAGCAGTTGAAAAGATCCGTAAGGAGCATCTTTACCATTTCCAAAATGGGAACCTTTGCCGCCACATTTGAAATAGCGATACACCAACTCCTGCGCCTGCTCATTCTTCCCTTCAAGCAAAAGCTGACGAATCACAGGAAGCTGCTCCTGGGCATCGGGATTGATCGTTTCCGGATCAACACTCCCCGACCACATTGTGATATCGTTTAAAACGATCTCCTCCTGCTCAACACCTCCATCTATCATCATTCCTATTCTCCCATTTCCCAAGGGAAGCGTCTCCTCCCAGCGGGTTGCCGGATTGTCGTAGTACAACTGCAAAACCTGTTGCGATTCTCTTTTCACCGTACTGCAGGAAAAAAGAAATAGAGGAATACAAAATATCAACAATAAACGTCTCATCATGAAGAGAAATAGAGTGCAAATATACATTATTTTCAGATTTTACCCTACATTTTGAAACAGATCCTGTCCTTCTTTCCGCCTTCCGAATTCCGCCTTCCGCCTTCAAAAGATTTTTCATATCTTTGCAGGTTAAATACATAAACTATGTACACGCTTTTCTTGAAGGAATTGAAATCTTATCTGAGCTCGATTTTGGGTTATATTTTTATCGGTGTTTTCCTGATTGTTGCGGCTCTTTTTTTATGGGTTTTTCCCAATATTAACAACGTCCTTTACTCCGGCTATGCTGATTTGCAAGGTCTTTTCAATATTTCCAAGTTCCTCTTTCTGTTTCTGGTACCCGCTATTACCATGCGTTCTTTTGCGGAAGAGAGACGAAGTGGAACCATTGAATTGCTGTTGACCAAGCCGTTATCGGACACTCAGATTATCCTGGCTAAGTTTTTTGCCAGCGTTGTCCTGCTCATTATTGCGCTGTTACCTACGTTAATCTATATCATTACAGTATATAACTTAGGCTCGCCTCCCGGCAATATTGATATGGGTAGTACATGGGGTTCCTATTTGGGATTGGTTTTGCTGGGATCTACTTTTATCAGTATCGGGATTTTTGCTTCGGCGCTGACTACCAACCAAATCATCGCCTTTATTGTGGCTGCACCACTCTGTTTTATTTTCTATTTTGGATTCGAGTTTATTTACTCTTTTGAAGCTTTGGGCTCAGTTGGATATTTGATTAAAACCATCGGAATCGACCATCACTACGCCTCCATTAGTAAAGGGGTGATTGATTCACGGGATCTCCTCTACTTTTTTAGTATGATTTTCCTCTTTTTAATTGCTACACGTATTGTTTTGATCAGTAGAAAATGGTAATCTGTTAACTTTAGTAATGATGAATAATAGCAAAAAATATAAAAAAACGGCCTTAACGAGTTTGCTCGTAGCGATAATCATATTGGTTACCTTGAATATCGTTTTCTCGTACCTGTTTTTTAGAATTGACCTTACTCAAGACAAGCGTAATTCACTTTCCAAAACCACGATTGAACTACTCAAATCACTAGATGAGAAGGTATATATCAAGGTGTATCTGAAAGGAAAGAATCAACCTGCTGATTATGAGCTATTTGCCAGAAAAACAGAGGATATTCTGCAAGAGTTTCGTCGCTATTCAAGAAATATCTATTTTGAATTTGTAGATCCTATTGCCGGTAAATCTGCTGATGAAAGTAAAGCTATCTTCGGTGAATTTTATAAAAAAGGATTGCACCCGATTCCCATCAGTAAACAGGATGCTACAGGTTTCTCTACGCACTACGTAGTACCGGGAGCCATGATTTCGTACAAAGTTAAGGAAGCACCCGCTACTCTAGTGGTTTCCGATCCCAACAATAGCAGTAGCTGGCTCGACTATTCCATTCAAGAGCTGGAGTATAACTTAGTCGCTACAATCCGTCAATTGGTTGCACCCAGAACTGCCAAAATCGCCTTTACTGACGGGCATGGTGAGCTGGACTTTATGAGTACCTCCTGGATGATGTACCAGCTAAAGCGCTTTTATAGTGTAGAGCGGGTTACCTTAGATGGCAGAATCAACACTTTGAGAAGTATTGCGATTGAAGATTCTGTAAAACAAACCATTAAAGATTTGGGGAATAAATATGATGTGTTGATCGTGGCACAACCTACCGAACCCTTTGATGATATCAATAAGTATTTGATTGACCAACATATCATGAGGGGGGGGAAAGTTTTGTGGCTCATCGATGCTTCCAACGCTTCCATAGACAGCTTACAGACTGCTCCCGAGTTCTTCGCGGTTGAACGCCCTTTGGGACTGAATACGCTCTTTTTTAAATATGGAGTCCGTATCAATCCCAATCTGATACAAGATTTAACCTGTCTCTCCGTACCCATCCCCTCAGGATATATCGGAGATCAACCCCAATTCAAATTTTGGGCTTTCCCCTATCTTGTGAATGCTGTAAACTTCTCCTCGCATCCGATTACCAGAAAACTCAAGAATCTAAAGATGGATTTCACCGGTACTGTTGATTTTATCGGTTCTTCGGGAGATCTCAGAAAGACTGTTTTAGTAACTACATCCGAACGCACAAAAATGGTGCCCACACCGGCTATCGTTTCATTGGGAGTAGTCAAATCCAAACCGATTATGGAAGAGTATGCCTTTAAATATCTTCCGTTAGCGGTATTGGTTGAAGGAGAGTTTACCTCTGCTTACAGTGGTATTCTTCCTGTTGAATTTGATACCATTAAAGAACTGGGATTCAAAGATAAAAGTCCCAATACCAGACAAATCTTCGTTGCGGATGGAGATGTTATTCGTAACTATTTCGACTCCAAGTCCAACCAACCTTACCCTGCCGGATATGATATTTATACGCGAACCCTATACGACAATACTGACTTTATTTTAAACTGTGTCAACTATCTCTGTGCTGATGATGATCTCCTTCAGGTGCGTTCAAAAAGTTTTAAAATTGGAACATTGGATCCACAAAAAATAAGAGAAAACGGTACCTTTTATGCGGTAATCAATATCGTTATTCCTCTCGTTATGATTTTGGTAATGGGAGTAGTACTCATATTGATCCGAAGAAGAAGATACGGAAGAATAATTAAAAAATAAGTATTGAAATATGAAATATATCGGAGCCCATGTCAGCGCTGAAGGAGGCGTTGAAAATGCACCCATCAGAGCCCATGAGATTGGAGCCAATGCCTTTGCTTTATTTACCAAAAATCAAAGAAGATGGGTATCACCTCCTTTGACTAAAAAAAGTATAGAACTTTTCAAGCAAAATTGTGAAAAATATGGAATCAAAGCGGAACATATTCTCCCCCATGATAGTTATTTAATCAATTTGGGACATCCTGAAAAGGAAGGATTGGAGAAGTCACGCAACGCTTTTTTAGATGAGATGCAACGCTGTGAGCAATTGGGATTACAGTTGCTCAATTTCCACCCCGGGAGTCACCTGAATCAACACTCTATTGAAGACTGTCTGGCAACCATTGCCGAGTCAATCAACATCGCTTTGGATAGGACCAAAGGGGTTTCTGCCATTATTGAAAATACAGCAGGACAAGGAACCAATCTCGGACACACTTTTGAACAGATTGCCCAAATTATTGATCAGGTGGAAGATAAATCGCGAGTTGGAGTTTGCATAGACTCTTGTCACTCCTACTCTGCCGGCTATGACTTAAAAACGGAAGCAGGCTATGCGGAAACTTTCCGTCAGTTTGATGAAATCATTGGAGCTAACTATCTGAAAGCGATCCACTTAAATGACACTAAAAAAGAGTTTGGCAGCAGAGTGGACAGACATGACAGTATTGGCAAAGGTTTCTTAGGGATCGATTTCTTTAAACGCTTTATGAATGATCCTCGTTTTAACCATATTCCTATCATTTTAGAAACTCCTGATCCTACACTTTGGGCAGAAGAGATTGCGCTTTTGAGGAGTTTTGTAGTGGAATAATAAACGATTTTTGGGATAGATTGTATTACCTGGTTCACGAAATAAATAATAAGCTCTCACATTGGAGAGTGGGGAAATGGGATAACTAAAAAGGAAGACACATCCTGCCCCCTGATTTTTTTAATTCAGAAATAAGAAGGAAGAAGGTAGAAGGGATTCAAGGCGGAAATCGGAAGGCGGAAGGCGGAATAATCAATTACGAATTATGAGATCGTAAAGAGGTACCTACCTCATCATCCTATAAAAATAGATCAATCTAAAATTTCTGAAATTTCCTTGGTAAATCGGTCGATATCAAAACTGATTTGGGATTCAAACTCGTGGGTCCGTTCAGTGCAATTTTCTCTTTTACAATGTTTGCAATAGTTTCTGAAACATTCATCGGTGTGCAGGTTGAAAATGATATCTTCTGAAAAATTGGAAACCAATAGTTCCCGCAATTTTTCTCCCTCTTCGTGAGCTTCTGACAAGTACAAATTCCGAGGCAGCACCAGATCACAATCGATATGATATCCGTTGCCATACTTAACTAATTTGAAATTGTGAATGTCAATCCACTGATCCGACTTGTTTTGATCTATCATTTTACCGATTTTCTCTATTAGTACAAAATCGGCTTTATCCATTAAATGTGAAACAGTTTCTCTTAGGATTTTCACGCCGGTAACGATGATTATGCCACCAAATAGCAACGCAACGAGACTATCCAACCATACTAGTTTAGTGAAATAGATCAATAGCAATCCTATCAACAATCCAATGGATGAGTATGTATCTGAATGTAAATGTTTTCCTCCCGAAATGAGTGCAATAGAGTTGTGCTTTTTCCCCATTCTAATACTGTACCACCCTAACAAATAATTTAAAGCACCTGCAATCGCAACAATGATAATCCCGATATCCATTTTTAGAATCGGAACCGGAATAAAAAAACGTTTTACCGCCTCAAAAATGATCACGAGTCCGGCGATAATAATCAGAAATCCCTCAATAGAAGCGGAAAGGAATTCCGCCTTTCCGTGTCCAAACGGGTGATTTTCATCTTTGGGTTTACAGGATAAGTAAACAGCATAAAGCGTGATAAATCCGGTAATCACATTGACTATACTTTCTAGAGCATCTGTCATAATACTCACCGAATGGGTCAAAAAGTAAGCCAAGAGCTTGCCTATAAAAATTAAAACGGATCCAATGGCAATTATTCTTTGGACTTTTAATTTTATATTCCTATGAGCAGACTCATGTTCTGTCTTTGTTGCATCCATATCAACAAGTCGTTACACTCCTAAAAACTCCAGGTAACCCCAAATGAGTATAAAAGTGGCATCTGATAGATAATTTCAGCGGTTACCCGATCAACGTAGAAGATATTTTTATAATTGTACACATTTGTAATTGAACCGGTTAACTCAATTAAATTTCGTTCCCCAAAATAAAATTTTCTCTTTATACTGAAATCCAAACGATGATAAGCGGGTAATCTTCCAGCGTTGAGTTCAGCCAATAGATAATAGATTTCCTCATTCTCTTGCACATAATCCCCTGAAATAGTTCCTCCCAAGGTAGTATGAGGATAGATTGCTTGAGTTTGGGAGAAGGGAAATCCGGAACCATAATTCCAACGTAAGTCAGTTTGCCAAACCTTACGAACTTGTTTCCCAAAGGCATAAGAAACAAGCAAGTTAACATTGTGTCTTCTATCGAAATGGGGATTATAATTAATTTTCCCATCATAACGATCTACAAATCCTAATGAATAAACTGCCCATATATAGAGGTTTTTATGATCATATTTCAGTGAAATATCACCTCCATAGGCAGATCCTTTTTCCCAAATAAAATCGGGATCTATTTCAAACATTTTATATCGGTTGATAGAAGTCAATTGTATAAATCTTTTATAATATCCTTCCACATTAATCACCACATTCTTAAACAGATCCAACTCTAGTCCCAAAATCAGGTGTGCTGCTTTTTGTAAGTTATCTTTCATCTCTTTTCCGTCAAATTCGAGAGGAAGTTGATCCGGGCTCGATAAAAAGCCGGAAAATAGGGAAACCACATCTCTATCGGAAGTGATTGTGGTAAAATTTTGCGAAAAGAGTCCTGCAGAAAGTTTCAACCGTACTTTTTTAGTCAGATTATACTTCATTGCCAATCGAGGTTCCGGAACGGCCGCACTCATCGAAGCATAATATTGCAATCTGATTCCGGGTTCAATAATTAAACGATCTTGATAATTAAACTTATATTTTGCAAATAAAGCTACGTCGGTGGTATAATCTATTTCCTCTTCCATTAACCCACCTCTGGTAAAATATTTATAGTAAGCCTTATATCCTGTCAAATCAAAGCCGGCAGTAAAGTAATTTTTTCCCATATAGAAATTAAAAGCCATATTGGCTAAAAATCCGCCAATAGAGCTCTCCTTAGGATGAAATTCAGGGTCAACGAGTTGAGAATCATAGTTACTGTATGAAATACTCCCGGATATAGTAGTGGGTTCACTTCCGGGGACTATAAGAAACTGAGTCCCTGCACCCCAATTATTCCAACCGTATTGTGCAATATCTGGGAATTTAACCTGATCATCAAATCTAAATCCAAAGAAACTCACTTTAGAACCCTCTGTAGTGGTCAAAGAAAGTTTTCCATACAAGTCGAAATAGTTATAGGGCAATCCCACTTCGCCCAGGTAGGGGTACAATAGTTTCGATGATTGCTCGAGATAGGAACCTTTAATCGATGCAATATAAGAGAGGGATGTACTTTTCTCCTCTTTTAATTTTACTATAGGACCCTCCAACAATAATTTAGCACCAAAACTGTTCAAATCCACTTTTCCTGAAGTTCTTTTTTTATTTCCATCCCTGGTTTTTATATCCATTACAGATGAGATTCTTCCACCAAACTCTGCCCCATATCCTCCGGTATAAACATCGGCAGAATTGATAATTTCCGTATCAAAAACAGAAAACAAGCCAATGGAGTGAAATGGATTATAAAGTAACATTCCATCAATGAGCAACATATTCTGAATAGGTGTTCCCCCTCTTACGTAAAGTTGTCCCCCCTGGTCTCCGGTTGAAATCACTCCGGGCAATACCTGCAAATATTGTGCAAAATCGGGTTGTCCTCCAATAGAGGGCATTTTGGCCATCTCTTTGGGAGTTACACTGATTACTGACGTGCGTGTTTCTTGTACTCTACGTTGTGCATCCGCGGAAACCTCAAACTCATCCAACTTGGTAGTAGCCTTTTTCAATAAATAGCGCTTTGTAATAGTTCCCCGACCCACCACAACAGTATCCTCTATTGTAGAATATCCGAAATTTTTAACTGATAACACATAAGTTCCTTCCGGAATTCTAGTGATAATAAAAGCTCCGCTGCGCTCAGTCATTGATCCAAACTGCGTACCTTTTAGTTGTACCATACAGTAACCAAGAGGCTCCCCATTCTCATCATCATACACAAATCCTTTAACAGTCCCGGGTTGAGCACTGCTCAAGATAGGTGTCAACAATAAAATAAAAAGGAATAAAATGATATGGATATATTTCATATTGATAAATTTAACTTTATTTATTAAAATTGCCATAAAAAAGGGTATTCTCTCTGTGAGGTACCATCCATTGTCGCGCAGTTTTCAACATCTCTTCCTCAGTAACAGCAAGATAGCGATCTATCTCATTCTCAAACTGTTCCACCCCTGCTATTGCTTCCCGCACAGCTAACCGAGAACTCTTATCTTGAACCAAAATCTCGTCATACAACAAATCTGACACCACTTTATTTTTCACTCTTTGTAAGTTATACGACAGTCGTTCTCCAGCTTGATAAGAGTACACTAAATCGTTTAAAGCCTGATTTACCTGTTCTACACTGAAATTAGTATTGGGAACCCCTGCAACAAATAGAACAGTTGTTTCTGCATAAATATTTAAAAAAGTATACGCATCAACACATAGCTTCTGTTTGTGAACTAACTCCTCATGTAAATAACCAGAATCACTACCACCCAAAATTTCAGCCCAAATAACCAATGGATAATATTCTTTAGAAGGGCTTGAGGGTATACTCCACATTTTATAAACAAGAGGAACAGGAACATCCCTTTGTAACTTTAACAATCGAGGTTCTTTTTGTTCCGGTTCCTGAGGCAACTGAATCAAAGGATGTTTTCCTGAAGGAATGGTGCCGAACCATTTCTCTACCAAGCGAATAACTTCATCTACTTTAATATGACCGGCAATCGCAATAACTGCATTAGAGGGATTATAAAAACGATTGTAAAACTGCTTTAAATCATCCATTGTGATTTTTTCTACATGAGATCGCTCTTTCCCAATAGGTTGCCACTGATATGGATGGACTTGAAAAACCAACTCACTCACTTGATGGGACAGATCTCCGAATGGTTTATTCAAATAACGTTCGTTAAACTCTTCCAAAACCACATTTTTCTGTACTATAAACTTCTCCTCATCAAAAGCCAATGACAACATACGATCCGAATCCAACCAAAGGATGGTTTCCAGATTTTGGGCAGGTAACAAGGCATGGTATCCGGTCATATCCTTTGATGTATAGGCATTACAACTCGCTCCAATCTTTTGAATGTGTGCATCAAAATCGGGAACATTCACAGAGCCATCAAACATAAAATGTTCCAAAAAGTGAGCTAAACCGGTTAAAGATGGATCCTCATGTTTGGAGCCTACTTTATAAACCAGATGAAATGAGACTAAAGGTGTAGAGTGATCCTCATGAATCAATAATGTAAGTCCATTTGATAAAATATGTTTTGTATAAGGAATCGCCATATTATGCTTCGTTTTTCATATTAAAAGCAACAGCATACATCTTCATCTGTTTAATCATTGATGTAAGTCCATTGGAACGTGTCGGTGAGAGATGTTGAGTCAATCCAATTTCATCCAAAAACTCTAAAGAGGCATCTATAATAGCTTGAGGAGGAGCATCAGAGAATACCCTGATCAACAGACTTACAATCCCCTTAGTAATAATCGCATCACTATCTGCTGTATAGATCACCTTCCCATCTTTCAATTCAGCATGAAGCCACACTTGAGATTGACATCCTGAGATCAGATATTGCTCTGTTTTATATTTTTTATCGATGAGAGGAAGCTCTTTCCCTAACTCAATGATATAACTATATTTATCCATCCAATCTTCAAAGAGTTCAAACTCTGCCAGTAATTCTTTTTCGCGTTCTACTATCGTCATACCCTTACTGTTTAATAAATTTAATTCTATTTTCGGTTTCACCTTGTCTGATGTTTGCAAAATAGATCCCTGGTGATAATTGCGAAACATTTATATAATTATTCTGAACTTGTAATCCTCCGGCAAGAACCACTCTCCCGTGAATATCGATCAACTGATAATCGATTACCTCTCCATCTTCAGCATCAACCCATATTGTAATCTGATCTTGTGCCGGATTGGGAAATAATTTAGCTGAACCTACATCGACAATATTTTCCTGAACACCTACCGGTTCCGGAGAATAGTAAAAAGTAATGCTATCTCTAAAAGGAGTTCCAAACTGATTAAGTTCAAAAAAACAAACAGTCCCATCTGTTAAAAATGGGTAAGGATTAGTCCAGGGATTAAACTGATTTAAAAATGAATTTTGACTAAATGCTGCTGCATAAATGTTACCATCATCCTCCATAGTTCCCTCAGAGCGGTAAATATAAACTTCATCAAAATAATCTATAAAATCGGTTTCTGCATTACCATCGTAAAGCTGGTTAATTCTTGATATAATAACACCTGATGAAGGAATACTTAAATCAAAAGGGGGTTCCTTTTTGCGATATTCAAGTATAAAAAACTGATTCGGATCAGGAGAAGCAATCTTATAAACAGAACCCTCTTTGTGATTCTGATTAGAATATAGGGTGTAAAAACCGGCTTCTGTTATTTCCGGGATTCCTTCAATCCATCCCCCATATTTCCATTTAAGATAGGCTCCGGTTTGCTGAGGAGGATTACCATTACCTGCCATAATATCCCATGTTCCAACCGGTGTTCCTTCGTAGGAGTAACGATATAAATCAGGAAAACCAAAGGTGTGTAGCAACTCATGAGAGAGTACGGAAGTATTCAAGTAAGCGGGGTGTGTCATTAAGAAATTATAATCCCACACTCTTAACCCGTGAATATAAACCTCTTCTGAAAAGAGCGACCAACGGTGAGGCCACAATAGGGATGCCCAAGCCCCTAACTCTCCCTGAATAATAAAACTAATATTATCCACAAAGCCATCTCCATTGAAATCAAGATTCATTGATGCCGGTATCGAGCTTGCAGCAAACTGAACAGCCCTTTTCAATAATGCATGTTCTCGTTCTGTTCTTTCCGAAATGGTATCATTTTGCAAATATCCTATATTATTTTCTTCACTATAAGGCATATAGTATTGAATAGGGTAAATATCTCTATAAGCAATAATAGTATCTCCATTGGGTACAGGGAAAAAATGAGAACTCACAAATAACTGCTGATAAGAAGTTTTCTTTACATAATTATAGACTGAAACATCGGTTACTGACGAAGAATCATTAAAAATTGAATTAAAATATGTAATCGGTTGTGTAAAATCATCTGCATCTGCCAACTGAATAAAAATCACAATATTATTCATTGTGCCTACATTGCGAAAATTATTTTTTGGGGGAGCCTCCCGCGTACCCACCTCCATTTTTTCTCTCAATAATCTTATCTTTTGGGCAGAAATATTCAACCCGGGACTCAATACTCGTTTCGGAGAATCAATCCCCGGAATCAAGTTAGTGGGAACCAACTGACCTCTTTCCAAATTAGCATAAACATAAAATCCGGTAGTTTGATCTAAAATAATGGTGTAGTTATCCTTATCATGCAACCATTGGTAATAATCATCTCCCGTAGCGAAACAGTAAAGTGTATCTCCATTGGGTTGGAATAGAACAACCGGAACTTTCTCCAAATAAGCAGCTTGAATTGCAGTAATCCATAAAATAATAGTCATTACTAACAGTAGTACCTTCCTCATGTTATTAGAAATTAACCTGCAAAGATAGAGAAAAAAATATTATCATATCACAATATTTTTTATTACCTTTGCGGGTTGTACTAACTATTATACAGAACAAAATATGAATTTTGATTTAATCGTGATCGGAAGTGGCCCGGGTGGTTATGTTGCAGCCATCAGAGCCAGTCAGCTACAAATGAAAGTAGCCATTGTTGAAAAAGCTGAATTAGGTGGAATTTGCCTCAATTGGGGATGTATTCCAACCAAAGCTTTATTAAAATCTGCACAGGTATATAACTATATTAAAAATGCCACACAGTATGGTATTCAAGTTGGAGAGGCTACTCCTCAATGGGATCAGGTGATTTCCAGAAGCAGAGGAGTTTCAGATATGATGAGTAAAGGAGTACAGTTCTTGTTGAAAAAGAACAACATTACAGTTATCGAAGGATTTGGAAAATTAAAAAAAGACAAAACCGTCGAAGTTACTGCTGCTGATGGAACTGTAACCGATTATCAGGCAAACCACATCATTATTGCGACCGGTGCTCGATCCAGAGAACTACCTCATATTCCTCAAGATGGGAAAAAAGTGATCGGATATCGTGAAGCATTAACCCTCCCAACTCGTCCCGAATCTATGGTTGTCATGGGATCGGGAGCAATTGGTAGTGAATTTGCTTTCTTTTATGCTTCCATGGGAACAAAAGTAACCATTGTGGAATTCTTGCCTAAACTGGTACCTATTGAAGATGACGAAATTTCGGCACAATTGGGCAGAGCTTTCCGTAAAATGGGTATTAAAGTGATGACCGGAGCGGCTGTTGAAGAGGTGGATCGTTCCCAAGATCAATGTCTGGTGAAAATCAAGGATTCTAAAGATAAAATTACCGAAATCAGCTGTGATATCGTGCTTTCTGCCGTGGGAGTAACCACCAATATTGAAGGAATTGGCTTGGAAGAGTATGGAGTAGAAGTTGAAAGAACCAAAATTATCGTTGACCCCTATTACCGCACCAACTGCGAAGGAATTTACGCTATTGGCGATGTGGTACACGGACCCGCTTTGGCTCACGTTGCTTCCGCTGAAGCACATATTTGTGTCGAAAAAATTGCCGGACTTAATCCTGAACCTATCAACTATGGTCTCATTCCCGGTTGCACCTATACTACCCCTGAAATTGCTTCTGTTGGATTGACAGAACAAGCTTGTGTTCAAGAAGGTAGAGAAATTTTAGTCGGTAAATTTCCATTTACTGCATCCGGTAAGGCAACAGCCGCAGGAAGTCGTGATGGTATGGTGAAAGTAATCTTTGACAAAAATAGTAATGAATGGATTGGCTGTCACTTAATTGGGGATAATGTTACTGAAATGATCTCCGGTGCAGTATTGGCAATGAGTAAAAAAGTAACCGGACAAGATATTCTGGAAGCAGTTCATCCTCACCCAACACTCTCTGAAGCGATCATGGAAGCTACCGCTGCCGCTTACGACAAAGTGATCCACCTATAGAAATACTCAATGAAAAGAATAATCCTATTCAACCTCATCCTGTTCCTTCTAACTGTCGGGTTTGCCCAAAAAAAGGAACCCGCTAAAATAGACAGATGGAGTGGGTTGGGGTTCGATTTTTACGTAGGCGGTGGGATTTACTTTGCAGACTCTAAAACAGCACAATATTACAATGCTGATCCAAGTCACGAAGTAAACTTAGGATTGCTTTTTGATAATAAGTATCGCTACGATGAGATCACGAAATTAATTATAAATAATTATCCCTACGTGGACTCTATTTGGTTTGATCCGGCTGACCTGCCAAAAAAAGTGAAATATAAACTGGGAATGTGCTTGGGATTGGGAATGAAATATCAGTTTCATAAAAACTGGGGTTTGATGATTAATTATTCTCATATTCGGTTAACTGCTTCCGATGTTTTCCTGATCCGATTTCCACAACCTCCGGGAAATATCAGAAATGATTACGCCATGGAATACCTCAAAGCAGTAGAGGAACGCTCTTTTTTTGATGTTGGGATAACCCACACTTTTCACGCACACCAAACTTTAAGACCATTTCTTGAAATGGGACTACAATTTAACTACATAAAAGTGAGAAGTTTTGAAGCCATCATCGAAGATCGACCTTTTGATCTACTTGGTTCTGTATCAACCCCTTATGTCCCCGGACAACAAGTAACACCCAACTACCGCAATTGGGGCGCCCCCGGATATGGGCTCTCTTTTTCAGGAGGAGTTAAAATAATATTTAATCAAATTTTTTCATTGGATCCGGTAGCCTTTTTCTCCATCAGTTCTATGGGACACTCCGATAACTTAATCGGATATAATCAGGGATTTACCTTTAACTATGGTATCATGATCCGTTTGGTCATGAGCGACCTCTATTTTAATAAGTAGTTTTTTTATATATTTGCCATTCCTGGTTTTGACTTCAAAACCAAAAGATGTTCTATTTTATTTTACTCACTTTTCTTCCATTTTTACTATGAATATTGATCAATTTAGGGCAGAAATTGCCAAATATCAAAAACAACTTGCACAACCCATCCCAACTGAAATGAACCTCTGCATTGAAAAAATCTCCCAATTGGGAGCCATTCATTATCGTACAGGTTATCTGTTAGCCAATGCCAGACGCTTTCTCAGAAAAGTGAAAGAGGAAAAAACGAAAGATCAAATTGACAAAAAAAAAGAAAATAAGTTCTCTTATCAGGTCCAGAATACACTATTGGATGGAACTGTTGCCGAGGAAACATACCTGGTGGAGTTGCTCGAAATGATGAATTTCTCCTGTACCCAGCAAATTGAAATCTGCAGAACCATAATCAGTAAAGAGAAGGAGGAGTTGCGCTACTCCGGAATCAATCTACCGGGATAAAGCCAAAAAAAGGCAGAATCGTTTGACTCTGCCTTGATCTTTATTTGAGTAATACAAAAGATGAAGATTAATCTTCCTCTTGCATTTCTTCTTCGTATTTCTTAATGATTTCGCTTTGAACATCAGCAGGAACTTGTTGATATTCAGCGAATTTCATTCCATAAGAAGCACGACCAGAGGTGATTGAACTCAATGTAGTAGAGTATTTATTCATTTCTGCCAATGGAACTTTTGCTCTAATCTTTTGAAATTCACCTTCACTATCCATTCCCATTACAACACCTCTTCTTCCTTGAAGGTCAGTCATCACATCACCCATTCTTTCTGAAGGAACAAAAATTTCAACATCATAAATCGGTTCAAGAATCTTAGGACCAGCATTTTTAAACGCTTCTCTAAACGCATTTCTTCCTGCCAATTTAAACGCCATTTCGTTAGAGTCAACGGGGTGCATTTTACCGTCATAAATATTCACAACGATATCACGTGCATAAGAACCTGTTAGTGGTCCCTCTTCAATTCTCTCATTGATCCCTTTCAGAATAGCAGGCATAAAACGAGCATCGATAGCACCTCCTACAATACAGTTGTTGAAGATTAATTTTCCGCCCCAAGGTAAGTCATAAGTATCTGTTCCTCTGATAGGATATTTGGTTTGGTTTGGCATACCATCATAGTAAGGCTCAATCAACATGTGAACTTCACCAAATTGTCCTGCTCCACCAGATTGTTTTTTATGTCTGTACATCGCCTCTGATGACTTGGTAATAGTTTCACGATAAGGAATTTTTGGAGCATAATATTCAATCTCAATCTTGTTGTATTTTTCAATCATGAACTTGATAATATTCAAGTGTTGTTCTCCCTGACCGGATATAATTAACTGTTTTAGCTCTTTGGATTGTTCAGACAAGAAAGTTAAGTCAGTTTTACGGTATTCATTCAAAATAGCTCCCAATTTTTCATCATCTGAACTATTTTTCGCTCTTACTGCCGTTCTGAATTTAGGTTCAGGATATTCTGTTGGAACAATTACTTCTGAACCTGATTTAACCAAAGTATGTGAAGATTGAGTTCCCTTTAATTTGATTGTTGCAATGATGTCTCCGGCAACTGCTTTTTCTACTTTTTCTTTATTTTTTCCGGCAACACACAAAACTTGTGATAATCTTTCTTTAGCTCCGGTTGTAGTATTCACTAAATCCATCGCTTCAGTAATTTCACCACCATAGATCTTCATAATTGCAAGCTCTCCAATATGTTGCTCAATTGAAGTTTTGAATACATAAGCTGCTGTTGGATCAGAAGCTTTACAAGTCAACTTATTTCCTGATTCTGTTTCTACGCCGGACATTTCATCTGGTGAAGGACAGCTATCTTTAATGATCTCCATCAATCTGGTTACTCCTTGATCCGATTTAGTAGCAATACAAACAACTGGGAAAGTTCCTCTACTGATGATTCCCAATTTCAATCCGTGTGCCATCTCCTCTTCGGTCAATGATCCTTCTTCAAAGAATTTATCCATCAATGCTTCATCATTTTCAGCTGCTGCTTCAATTAACGCATTGTGCAACTCTTCTGCTTTGTCTTTTTCACTTGCAGGAATCTCTTCGATAACAGGAGCTCCACCACCTACAGGAAATTTCATCAATTTCATTTTCAACAGGTCAATCACACTGTCAAAACCGATTCCCGCATTCACAGGATATTGGAAAGGAACTACATTATTTCCAAAGTATTGTTTCAACTGACGAATCGTTTCTTCAAAGTTTGCTTTTTCATGATCCAATTGATTCACTGCAAACATAACAGGAGTATTCATTTTTGCAGTCCATCTCCATTGAATTTCTGCACCAACGTCAACTCCATTTTGAGCGTTGATTACCATCAAAGCAGTATCAGCCACTCTCAACGATCCGATTACTTCTCCGATAAAGTCATCAAAACCCGGACAATCTATCATATTGATCTTAATCCCTGCATACTCAGTATACATTACTGTTGCCTGGATCGATTGTTGTCTTTCTAATTCAATATCACGATAATCCGATAGTGTATTTTTATCTTCAACTGAACCTCTTCTGCCAATCACTTTTCCATGAAAAGCCATGGTCTCGGCTAGTGTTGTTTTTCCTACTCTATTCCCCCCTATGAGGGCCACGTTTCTAATTTCTTTGGTTTGATAAACTTTCATTGCAGTATTTAAATTATTCTAAAATTTTACTTGAATTTTGATTCTAAAATTGAGGTGGCAAATATAGTAAAAAAAACGATATTAAATATAAACTATTTTTTTATCATTTTTTTAGTAACATATTGACCCTTTTGGGTTTTAATTCTCACCAGATAAAACCCTGAACTGTACTCAAATGGATATTCTATCCTATTACCCCCTGCCTCTAATGAGATCCGTTTTGAGCTAAGCAATTTGCCGTCTATTCCCCAAATCTGAATCTCTACCTCTTCTGCTTGCTCCGGACCAATCTCCATGACTATTCGATCTTCAATCGGACTCATTATCCAGCAATTCAAAGCAGGATATTCTTCAATCGAATTGATTGTCGCATTCACATCCAGTTGCAACACTATAGGCAAGTGATCGGAAACCTGATACAATGCTTGCGCTATCGAATCGGGAACAACACTGTTAGAAGGAGAAATAATAGTTCCATTGAATCGTTGTCCATCTTGTCCAACAGCACGATAACTCTCATTAATCGATTTTACCTTTTTACTACCATAATAAACATAAGGGGAAACCAAAATAAAATCGAAACGATCGTCCAGCCCCCCTGATGCATAACATCCATTAGAAGAAGAAGTATGAGTTGATTGAGTATGATATGGAGCAAACTGACTGTTATTGTTCCATTCTCCCGGCTTATTGATCGGATCATACAATCTGAATAGTGTGTTGGAATAGTTAATCAAATGCTGATAGGCCGGTTCTGAAGAGGAATAGAGATTGAAATCACCGGAAAAAACAAAATTGTCAACCAAAGGGATCTGCTCCAGCTTATTCATAAGAGCTTGTACTTGTGTTAATCTAAGCTGCTTATCAGAATCATAGTATCCTGCTTTGAGATGCGCTACGATAAAAGTTGTAAAAATGGTGTCTCCTTGACTTAATTGTGGTGTCTTGTAGTACATTTTATAGCCATTGATATCCCGAACCGATGTCGTAATATAAAAATGGGAATGAAAAGCTAACTTTCTCGAGTCATAGTAAAGCATATTCGCAATTGAGCCTCCGGAAAAATTGGTTAACGGACAATTTTTATAATAATCTACTCCATTGCTATTCAAAACCTGATTCAAAATCCGATCCACGTAAACCGACTGACTTCCAATCTCATTCACAGAAAAAACATCCGGTTTTTCATATTGAATAATTTTTCTGAGAGAAAGATCTTTCTCATCCAGGTATTGAGCTGAAACCTGACATCCTGAAGGTACCGAAGTGGTATAATAAAGTAAATTGTAGTGCATCACTTTTATCGTATCTGCCATCAATACAACACTTTTCAACACAATAAAAATAAAAACCAATAAAGAAATTCGTTTTATCAACATCATATTAAAACATTACAAAAAAAAAGAGGAGTTTGACCTCCTCTTTTTGATTTTATTAAAAGGGCAAATCGTCCGATACGAAATCCGTTTCCGTACTGACGGGCCCCGCTTCCGCTTGAGGTGCCTGAATCACTTTTTCCGCTGTTGGTTTATTATCCCCATCATCCTTACTCCCCAACATCGTAAAAGTAGTCGCCTCAATCTCAGTTGTATACTTCTTAATTCCATTATCTTCCCAAGAACGTGTTCTTAATCTCCCTTCGAGATAGATCTGTTTTCCCTTGGTTAGATATTTTTCAGCAATCTCTGCTAAAAAACGCCAACACACAATGTAGTGCCACTCTGTGTGTTCCACTTTGTTCCCCTCCTTGTCTTTATACACTTCAGAGGTTGCTAATGAGAAGGAAGCTTTCTTCAATCCTCCTTCGAAGGCTCTGACTTCAGGATCTCTTCCGAGTCGGCCAATCAAAATTACTTTGTTAATTCCAGACATAGTAGTTAGTTTTTAGTACACAGCAAAGATAGAATAAAATTTTCAAATAGCCAAATAAATTTTTTATTTTTTTATAATTGGCTTAAATGTTGATCTGTCTAGTATATTTTGAGCATTTTCCATTTTCATTAATTGTTCAAGTGTTACTTCGGGATTGTTTTTCATGAACTCTTTCACGATTTTCCATCCAATAAACTGTCCCATCCTTCCGGGAGAAACATTTCCAAATGGCTTGGTAAAAGGAGATTCCTCTATCATATTCCGCACCACATCATCACTTTTAGAAAAAATCTGATTTTTTTCTATCAAATGACCCCACACATTGGGATAGTAGGTTTCCGCCCACTTAAATTTTTCTTCGGTATAACCAATAATTAAATTTTTAGGAAGTTGGGGTAACATCATCTCTGTAAAATAGAGCTTTTTTCCCTCTTGAATCATCCAATCCAATAATGTAACCAACTCTTTATCCGGAAGATGCCGATAAACAATTGCTTTTTTAAAAATATCTACAGGAATATATTTTGCTTCCATCCGTTCAGTTATATATTTTGGAATACCCATTTTCGCGTAATAAGAGTATCCGGTACCCAAATATTGATCCAGATTAATGTACAAAATTTGATCAAAAAAATAAACTGAGGGCATCTGAAGATCCAAACCCGGTACAATAGTGATCATGGTTGGAACAGAATCTTTTGGAAAATAGTTTAAGTAGTACGAAAACGCTTGTTTTAACTCCTCTTTCAAAGGCTCAATATTAGCAAACAAAGCTTGAGATTTAGAATACAAATCTTTGATAAAACGGTCATCAAGATAACCTTGTAACATTTTTTTTACTTCCGGATCCTGAGCATATTTTTTATCTATCAGATAAGGAGGATATTTTTCTGTTAACTTCGTTATCTCCTCATCAAAATGATTGAAGTCAATCCCGAAAAGATCCTGTTCATAACGTAAAATCGCCACAGAAATCTGCTTTTCAACCTTTTTTGCCTCCCTTTCCGTCACCATATTGGGTGACGTTGATTGGGGAGAAAAGAGATACACTACTCCTATTACAATTCCAACAAGTAATAGAGCAGCCCCTATCCAATACCACCTTTTTCTGTTTTTTATTTTTTGTTCCATTTCCAGGTTTCAATCATTTGTAAAAGATCATTTCTTAAATATTGGATTACGGGCTGTAAAGAGTCATTGTTGGGAACAAAGTTGAAATAGAGTGATCCTCTGACAAAATGGGAGGTGCTGTCAGTAACCCAAAATCTGAGTGGCGTGGCTGCTCCTTTTCCCTCAATATCATAGATATAGCCAAATAATCTTGCATTGGGATCCTCAATGACTGAATATTGAATATCATCCGCTTTACGATTCTCCACATGAAACATCAACATCTTATCCTCATTGTACATCAAATCACGCAGATTATTATGTAACCTGATTGAGGTCATCTTAAAAGTGGCATTCAACGAGGGATAATCTACGTCAATCCACATATTATCCTGTTCTTTTTTACTGATTTTCAGCTCCGCCAGTTCATTTTTCTCAAATTGAAACGGGATTACAGAATCAAAAAGCTTATATTGAGGTTCCGGAATCTCAATCCTGAAGTAACCCTTAGGTTTAGCAGAATTAGAATCCCCTTTCTTAACACAAGAAACAGCAAGGAGAGCAATGCAAACTCCCAAAAACAGAACTTTTATTTGCCGCATTAGTGCAATAATCTCTTAGATTTTAACAATATTGACAATCACTTCTACCGCCTTCACCATTGATTCTACAGGAATAAACTCATATTTCCCGTGGAAATTGTGTCCTCCGGCAAAGATGTTGGGACAAGGCAATCCTTTGAAAGAAAGGTTGGCTCCGTCTGTACCTCCTCTGATCGGTTTTACAATTGGCTTCACGCCTGCATCAACCATCGCTTTTTCGGCTCTTTCCACAATATGATACACAGGCTCAACCATTTTTCTCATGTTAAAGTATTGATCTTTGATCTCCACTCTCACTCTTCCCTCGCCATATTTTTTATTCATAAACTTCATCACATCAATCATATACTGCTTTTTATTTTCAAAAAGCGTTTGATCATGATCTCTGATAATATATTGTAATTCAGCCTCTTCCACTTCTCCCTTCATACTAATCAACAAGTAAAATCCTTCATAATCCTGAGTGTATTGAGGTCTCTCAAATTCAGGAAGTAATGCGTTGAACTCCATCGCCAAAAGCTGTGCATTCACCATTTTATTCTTAGCATAACCGGGGTGAACATTTCTGCCCTGGAAAAACACCTTGGCTCCCGCAGCATTGAAGTTTTCAAACTCCAACTCTCCAATTCCACCGCCATCCATGGTATAAGCAAAGTCAGCACCAAAGGAAGCAACATCAAAATGGATCACTCCCTTTCCAATCTCTTCATCTAAGGTAAAACCTACCTTGATTGGTCCATGCTTAATCTCCGGATGCTTCACCAGATACTCCATCGCAGTTACGATTTCCGCAATACCCGCTTTGTCATCTGCTCCCAACAATGTTTTGCCATCGGTAGTCAGCAGGGTTTGTCCTACATAATCAAGCAATTCCGGAAAATCTTCTACCGATAAAACCGTATTGCTCTCCTTATCGAGTAGAATATCTTTTCCATCATAATTTTCAATAATTACCGGTTTCGCAATCCCCGGCATATCGGGAGCTGTATCCATGTGAGCCAAAAAGCCAATCGTTGGCG
Organism: Bacteroidota bacterium; assembly: GCA_029570835.1. Lineage (GTDB taxonomy): Bacteria > Bacteroidota > Bacteroidia > Bacteroidales > WCHB1-69 > UBA5429. Next base: position 68,079 of record JAKPTX010000089.1, on the reverse strand, counting down.
CTTTCTCATCACAATTCGCTGGAAGCAAAGCGGTTACATAACCATGTTCATCTTTGCGAACCTCTTGCAAACCGATTTGTTTTAATTCTTCAACGAGATAATCTCCGAAAACCAACTGTCCATGAGTAGAAGGATATGTTTCTGAAGTAGGATCTGCCTTTGTGTCAAAGGAGATATATTTTGTAAAACGATCTATAAGTTGTTTTTTCATCTTTCTTGTCTTAATTTTTAGTGTTATTTAATATTTAATTTTTTACGAATATCCTTAGGTATCGCATCTTTATGAACTATAATGTTAATGGTTTGCATTTCAACAAATGGGAAAGAAGCATAAAAATAACCTTCGTAAGGATTGCTCGATTTCAATCCCCATGAATTTTTTACGATAAAATATTTATTCCCGACTTGATCTGTCGCAATACCGGTTAAAACCATACCATGATCATCAGTAGTGGTATAATTATCAAAAGCGATCTGTCTCATCTCTTGAGTAATCTCTTGCTCTTTACCGGGTTTATCAAATGTGTAAAGCTCTTTATCTCTCTCATTTTGAGATAAATTTTCCCATCTTGCACGATCTGATCCTGATGTAGAAGTAAAATCTTTTTCCGGAATAATGGCAACCCCTTTTCTCCAGTTAAATCCTTTGTGACTCACATCGGCACCCCAGGCAATAGTATATCCGTTGTTGATTGCATTTTCCATAATGATCATCATCTCCTCCAAAGGTACATTGTAGGATTGTTCCAATGCCCAATTGTCAGGAATCTCAATCGCAAATTTGGTGTAAAAAGGATGGTGTGTGAAGGAGGTGATACTGATATAATCATCCATGTTCAAACCCAACTCTTTTCTAAAAGATTCCGGTGTATATTTTTTGCCTTCATACTCAAATTCGGATGGAATTTCACCCAAATAGGTGTTTACAACTGCTTCAAATCCTTTTCTCCATTGTGGAGAAAGTTTCTTTTGAGGATTTTTTACAATCACATCCACATACGCTTTGGTTAATGCATCCAACTCACCATGTACGTGTCCGGCTTCCTCATCAAACAAACCGGTATAAGCAGATTCCGGAACAATACCATACATTTTGATCATATTGAATACATCAAAAAAGGCACCACCGCCACCAAAATTAAAATTTCCGTGCATTCTAACGTAAATATCTGCTTTGTGTAAATAAGTTCTGTTGACAATAAACATCTCCGACAAGTCATACTCTCCCTTACCCATTCGTATCAATTCAGCTTCCAAAAAGCCCAAACCGGAAAAACTCCAGCAGGTACCGGATCGGTTTTGATCCTTAACCGAAGTAACCGGAATCGATTTCTGAGTTGTGAAAATATAACCTTCCCCTTCTTCCTGAGCAAACAGAGGTTGAAATGAAAACAAAATAATCCCTGATAAAAGGAGTAATAATAATTTTTTATTCATAATTAAATAATCTTTTTATAATTTTTAATAAATATTTATATAAATTTTCTTCTTACCAAGTCACAAAATGTTAAATAAGCAGGCGCTGTCGTATCCCAGAAATAATAATTTTTCATCTCATCGATATGTCCAAACGCTTCATCCATATTGCTGCTATTGTTGATTTTCTGGATTGCACTGCTGAACTCCTCTCCTTTTCCTTTAAATAACTCCTTGATAAATAAGAACTTATCATTAATCGTAATTGCTTTGGTCAAATCATGAATTTTGGACTGTTGAAAATGAGTCACCACTGAGTTATCCTCTTTCTTATCGGAAAGCAGATCATGCAACGATCTTTTCTCTTTTTTAGGTTCCTCTTTCTGTTCAAAATAGGGAATAGTATGAGGTTTCGGAGCCGCAGGTTGCGTTTCTTTCGGATCATCCTGACGAATAAACTCCACAATATCATCTTCCATGAAAAGATCTGTCTGTAAGCCGGGTTGTGGTTGTGGTGCCACCTCTTTTGTTTCCTCTTTGGGAGTTTCAGTAGCAGTAGGTTTTTCTGTTTCTTTTTGGATTTCAATAATTTGGGGGGGATCCTCCCGCATTTCCTCCCGCTCTGGGGACACCTGCTCGCTCACCTGTTCTGAAGCAGCAGCCGCTTCTTTTTTCAAACTCTCTATTTCGGTTTGCAGTTGCGAAATAGTGTCATTCTTCTGCTGTAGTGCATCCATCATCTGCTGATGCTCTTCCTTGGAGCGATTCACTTCCGATTGCAACTGCTGAAGTTGAGTGGTGAGACTTTTCTCCCCCTCATTTTTTATTTCTAACTGATTACGCAAATCTACAACCTCATTCTGAGAAGCAGTACCTGCTTGCTGCAATTCTTCCAACTGTTTGGTTAACGACTCAATCTGTGCTTTGAACTCTTGCTCCAACTGCTGAGACGCCACATTCGGTTCCGCATCCAACGAAAATCTGACCTCATTGGGAAGCTCATCTGAGACCGGAGTATTGATCAATTGAATATAGGCTGCACGAACATGATGCAAAATGATCTCCTTCTCAATAGGAGTGTAGGGAACATCAGCATTATTGATAACATTCAGTGTTTCAATAACTTTTGCAATTAAACGGGTAGGTTTTTCCATAATGAACCGACAATTTTTAATGGTTTGAATTTTTATCAATTATTAAAAAAAGATATCAAAAAAAAATGTAATTTTGTTCTTTCATAATCAAACGTCAAAAATACAAAAAAAATATCATTTATATTACAGATGTTTCTTGAAAATAAAGCCGATAAAAAACTAAAGCAAGGGTGGATTGAAGTGATCACCGGTTCCATGTTTTCCGGAAAAACGGAAGAGCTGATTAGACGCATTAAAAGAGCTCGTTTTGCAAAACAAAAAGTGGAGCTTTTTAAACCCAGTATCGATACACGTTATGCAGATTCGGAGATGGTTTCCCACGATAAAAAAGCGGAAGAGGCAACACCTGTAGTCAATTCCGCTGAAATTCTGCTCTATGTCAACAGCGAAGATGTGGATGTCGTAGGTATTGATGAGGCTCAATTTTTTGATGATGGACTGATTGAAGTGTGTCGCACCCTGGCGAATCAGGGAGTTCGTGTCATTCTCTCCGGTCTCGATATGGACTTTCTCGGCAGACCCTTCGGACCCATGCCCGGACTGATGGCGATTGCCGAATATGTTACCAAAGTGCACGCCATCTGCGTTCGATGCGGCAACCTGGCTTCTTTCTCTTTCAGAACTATTGAAAACGACAAACAGATTCTACTGGGAGAAACAGAAGCATACGAACCACTTTGTCGGAAATGTTACCACGCTGCAACTAAAAATTAAATCTTTTTTTGTACTTTTGCAGCCGTTTTAGGAAACTGCAATGACTCTCTATTTGAACGTTTTAAGTTTTATTCAATTCAAAATCACCGACCTGATTGATATTCTTCTGGTTGCGTTTATTCTTTTTCAGTTCTACAAATGGCTGAAAGGAACCGCTGCCGTGAGAATTTTTATCGGATTGATGATCCTTTTTGTGATTTGGAAAGCAGTCTCTCTCTTGCAGTTGAATATGCTGAACGTGATCCTCGAACAGTTTCTGAGTGTCGGGGTGATTTTGTTGATTGTGGTGTTCCAGCCGGAATTGAGGAAATTTTTACTCTATCTGGGTAATACTGAAGTCTTGAAATGGGCACGTTTCTACATCAAAGGGAAAAACATTCCCGCAGATTATGCAGAAGACGTAGAGGCCATTACACGTGCTTGTGAAAGAATGTCGGCAAGCAGAACCGGTGCTTTAATGGTGTTTGCACGAAAAAATCCACTGGATGAGTTTTTAGCTACCGGACAAGAGATTGACGCTGTGGTATCCCAGGAATTGTTAGAAAATCTCTTCTATAAAAACTCACCGTTGCACGATGGGGCTGTTATTATTGCTAACCACCGCATCGCCGCTGCACGATGTATTTTGCCGGTATCGGAGGATGAATCAATCCCTTCCGACTTAGGTTTACGACACCGTTCCGCCATCGGAGCAACCACCCATACCGATGCCATCTCCGTCATTGTTTCAGAACAAACCGGTCACATCTCCTGGTGTAAAGGCGGAAAACTCACCAGAAACATCTCCCCCTCAGTCCTCAAACAAATGATGACCGACGAAATTTACGCCGAAAGAGAAAAGAAAAACTAAAAAGATTTCGGTGCTACAAGGTAGAAGGTAGAATGAAGAAGGTAGAATTAAAGGCGGAAATCGGAAGGCGGAAGGCGGAATGAATAAATTTAGAATTTAGAGTTTAGAATTTAGAAATATTTGAATATCAGGTATTTACATTTTAAAATAGATTTCATATTTCTAATTTCACACTTCTTACTTCAAAATAACCCCAAAGGGGTGACATTATTATAGCAAAATATTGACCCCAAGAGCCCAAAGAACCCCGAAGGGGTGACATTATAATAAATTTGGGCTAAAGCCCTTGATATCTTGGGGTTAATTCCCAACCATGCCCTAAAGGACATGGCTATTGATATGAATATCAATGAGATACGCTAGATATTTGACCATTTTCAATTTTCAATTTTCAATTTTCAATTTATAAAAAAACTTTCGCCTTCCGACTTTCGACTTTCGACTTTCGACTTTCGACTTTCGACTTTTTTTGATCCGCAATCCGCCCTCCGAAATCATTTGATTATCACCTTCTTAACCCCCAACACCGATTCTTTGTTTCGGAGCGACAAAAAATAGATTCCTGCCGGATTATTCGACAAATCAATGGTCATGCTTTCGGAAATTGTTGTTGAATAGACTGAAACACCCAACAGATTAAATACCTCTACATAACAATCTGTGCAATTTTCATCCAAATCAAGATGTATTAATCCATCGGAAGGGTTGGGATACAGTTTGATTTTTAAAGACTCATAATCGTTTATACCAACATAATTATAGTGACAACCAAGATTATCATGAAGTACAAATTCTAATTGAGTACCCCGAGTAATACATAGGAGTAATGGCAAAAAGGGTTCATAAGACACACTTACAAAGCCGAATGGACCATAGGTTGGACCCACACCTTCAATAAATTTTAATCTGACATTATATTCCCAATCCAACCCATTATAGAAATAAGTGTAGGTAATATTTTCATCAATATTAGGAAAATGAATAATTTTTCTCCCATTTTCATAAGTTACACTATCAACCACAAGTTTATAACCTTGTTCAGTAAAGTAGTACTCCGTACCAAACTCACTATCCAAAGTATATAATTGAAATGTATCTCCTTGATTTAAAGACATATCACAAATCAATACTTCATCTTCTATCGAAGGAAAATAACGAAAAATTTTACCTGTTGTATCCTCCCTTATAAATATATCTTCATCAAAAGCCCTCAGATTATCTTCATCAAACTCGGGTCGTGATACATAATAAGTTTTATCATTTATTGTGTGTTGATTCGTTTTTATAACCCAGTACGTGAATGTGGAAACACAATCCGGAAAACGATCAGAGGATAAATCTCCTTTCCAAGTTATGGGATGCAAAATGTTATATTTGTTGGTATCCGCAAAAAATGAAACATAACTTTGACTCAACAAAGTCAATGATGAAAAAATCAATGCTGCAATAAATAAAAATCTTTTCATATCGTTTGTTTTTAATTAATCCCGATTCCGTAATTCGTAATTCGTAATTGATCCTGCATATCCAAAGCGTTTAATGCTTCCGAGTGGGGGAAAAACACAACTAAAAAGTCACCCTCTATGCTGCCCCCTAATTTTTTTTATTTCCAAAAAAAACAACTAAAAAATCAACTCTCAAAGATATAATTTTTTTCGATAGATTCGGCAAAAAAAGAAAATAAAAGTTGAACGAAACACGTTATAGTCGGATAATCCTTTTGATAATGAAAAAATTGCTGCCTTTTTTCGCTTTTTTGTTCCTTTTGAACTCTTGTGGAGAGTATGTTCATCCCACAATTCCAACGCGAAAGGTCGATTTTTTTATTTACCTCGATGATATTCGGTATCAAAACCTGCTCAATTATGGTGGCTACGTTTATTTGACCGGAGGGGTGAATGGATTGGTGGTTTACCGGGTTGCTGAGAATATGTTCGTGTGTTATGACAGGGCTTGTCCTCACGATTGGCAACATCCGGATTCATGGATTTGGGTTGAAGATAGCGGACTCACCCTTCAATGTACACTTTGTGGCTCCCGATTCAATATTTTGGACGGGAATATAGTCAACGGACCGGCAGTCAATCCGTTATATACTTATCGTACAGCCTTTGATGGTATCCGACTTCGAATCTACAATTGAGGCAACATATTATACACCAAATCAACCATTCTGGGTCCGGCTTCTTTGGCGGCTATTAATACCTCTTCATGGGATACTTTTTCTACTTGTCCCACAACACCCAAATCGGTAATTACGGACAAAGCAAACACTTCCATCTTTCTGTGACGGGCAACAATAGCTTCCGGAACGGTGGACATGCCGACTGCATCTCCTCCTAAAATATAAAAAGCTTTATACTCGGCAGGTGTTTCAAAGCAAGGACCTGAAACCCCTACATAAACGCCCTGTTGTAAATGGAGTTGTAGCGTTTTTCCGGTTTCAAATGCAATTTTTTGGATTCTTTTCGAATAGGGTTCACTCATATCCAGAAAACGAACTCCCATGCGGTCGTCGTTAGGACCTAAAAGAGGATTATCACCCATCATGTTGATATGATCTTTAATAATCATGATATCGCCCACCTTGAAAGAAGGATTCATTCCTCCGGCAGCATTGGACAGAATCAATATTTCAACGCCCATCTCTTTTAAAACCTGGATGGGATAAGTTACCTCCTTCATGGTATAGCCTTCGTAGTAGTGAAATCTACCGGAAAGCACAACAATATCCACTCCGTTCATTTTTCCAAAAACCAAACTGCCTCTGTGCCCTTTGACAGTGGACACCGGAAAATATGGAATTTCAGCGTAGGGAATTTCTACTTCGATATCAAGATGATCAACCAAACCGCCCAATCCTGAACCTAAAATAATTGCAATCTTGGGATGAGTATGATATTGTGGTTTTAAAAAACTTACACTTTCTTTAATTTTTTCGTACATATTCTTCAATTTTTGATTTAAATAGTTCCTCTTCGTATACAATCTGAACCTCTATCGGCTGTAAAAAGAACGGGAGCAAAGATAAACAATTTTGTTGAATTCCCTTCAACCTCATCCAATCTTTCTCAGTTGTAACGATAATTGCATTTTTATGGCAACATTTGGTATAAAAATTATGGATTTTTTCTAGATCCTTTTCGGTGTATATGTAGTGATCCGGAAAATCAAACAATACGATTTTTGAAAATGAATTTTCCAGGTATTTTAATAAGTTTCTTGAATTGGCGATACCTGTTACAACAACCACTTCCTTAATCGTATCCAGTTCCAGATTGCCGGCACTCTCTGTTAAAGGAATTAACGGGTTATATTGAATGGTTGAAAAGAACAACAACTGATTCGGTTTGAGTTTCAATTTCTCTTCAACCACCGATGCCTGTACTTTATCCAAATTTTGCGGAGATTTGGTTACCACCACCATATCCGCATGGCGGGCAACCCTTCGTGATTCTCTTAAATTACCGGCAGGAAACGGAACATCGTTGATATAAAGGTCATCGTACTCCGTTAAGAGAATTTTATGAGAATAGTTCACCGCCAAATGCTGAAATGCATCATCCAGCAAAATGAGATCCAGGTCGGGATAGGTTTCCAGCAACCTTTGAATTCCAACGGCTCTCTTTTCCGATACCGCAACCGGTATAGAAGTGAATTTAGTAACATATTGCAAAGGTTCATCCCCCAACATATCGCTGTTCTTTTCATGTTCTGCCAGCTGATTGGACAAAATATACCCTTTACTCTTCCTTCTATATCCTCTGCTCAAAATGGCAATTTTATAATGCGGAGAAGTGAGTTTCACTAAATATTCAATCAGAGGGGTTTTCCCGGTGCCCCCAACTTTTAAATTCCCGACACAAATGGTTGTAACCGGAAAAGATGCGGACGAGATCCATCCCTTTCGGTATAACCAACGTCGAATTCCTACAATTGCAGCATATATCCAGCTAAAAGGCAATAATAACCGTCTCCCTCTCATTGATCTTCCTTTTTCTCCTCTTTGTGTGACCATTCTTCAAAAGCATCAATAATTTTTGTTACCAGCGGGTGTCTTACCACATCCACTTTTTTCATAAATATAAAATCGATTCCCTTGATGTTTTCCAATATTTTGCAAGCTTTCACCAAACCGGATTGTTGATTTCTGGGAAGGTCTATTTGGGTTAAGTCCCCGGTAATGAACAACTTGGCATTTTTTCCCATTCTCGTTAAGAACATCTTGATCTGCCCTTCTGTCGCATTTTGTGCTTCATCAAGAATCACATAGGCATTATCCAGGGTTCTACCCCGCATAAAAGCCAATGGCGCAATCTCAATGGTTTTGTCTTCCAGATAACTCAACAGTTTGGACATGGGCATCATATCCCACAAAGCATCATACAGAGGTTGTAAGTAAGGGTCTAACTTATCTCTCAAATCGCCGGGCAAAAATCCTAGATTTTCTCCTGCTTCCACTGCGGGACGAGTTAGAATAATTCTGCGAATCTGCTTGTTTTTTAACGCCCTAACTGCCAGAGCCACAGCAGTATAGGTCTTTCCCGTACCGGCAGGACCAATCGCAAAAACAATATCATTAACCTGAGAACTCTCAACCATTCTTTTCTGATTGGGCGTAATCGCCTTGATTAATCTTCCTTCCCTTCCATGTAAAATCACGTCGTCAACAATACTATTTTTGTCAAATTGATAAAAAGCGTACTCATCTGATGAAGTGATATTGAGAATATCATTCTCATTGATGGTTCCAAATTTTTCAAAATGTATGATCAACAACTCGATCTTCTTTTCGACATTTTCAATCTCTTTCTCCTCTCCGATCAATTTGATTTCATTACCCCGAGCGGTAATCTTAATTTTGGGATAGATTTCGGACAATAGATTAATATGAGCATTATTCCTGCCGAAAATACTCAATACAATGGTTGGATCTATAATGATTGTTTTTTCCATAAATTTTAATTGATCGATAAATATTCCAAAGGATTAATGGGAACTCCATGAAACCACAGTTCGAAATGCAGATGGGGCATTTTGGATTCCGGTCCACTCTTTCCCATTAAAGCGATAGGCTCTCCGATATATACCGGATCTCCTCTCCGTTTTAAAATGGATTCCACACTTTTGTAAATCGAAATAATCTCTCCCGGATGTTGAATTATGATATAGTATCCATCCTCAGGTGAATAACCGGTAAGCAATACTTTGCCATCTGCCACCGAACTGATAATGGTTCCGGCTGCATTGTATATATCTATCCCATAATGTTGTTCCGTAGGTGAATAAGATCTTTTGACAACCCCCATCGAGGGTGGACTGATCGTCAAAGTTGCAATCGACGCCTTTTCACTGAGTGGAATAGAAGATCTTGTGCTTTTGTCACTGATTTCCATCAAGATATGTTCCACCTCCTGATCTAATTGAGCTGATGCTTTCTCTAACTCTTTTTGAGATACTTTCAAATGGGATTCTACCTTTTCCGCCTCCTCTTCAACTTCGACAACATCAACATGATCATTCATAACATTAACAAAATTGTCAAGATATATTTGATTTTGTCGTAACAAATTCTCTAAAGAATCAACACGATATGCCATTCTTTTATAGGTTCTATACTCATCGGGATTGGTATATCCGGGAACATAGACACGCAATGGTGTAAAAGCAATCAATATCGCAGTGAGAAAAATTAAGAAAAACGCTGCCAGTGTAACCACAACAAAAAGAGTTCTGGGATTCAGCTTAAAATCAAACACACGTGCATGTGTCGATTCATCCAAAATGACCAATCTATGATTGACTTTCCAATTCCTTCTTATAGCACCCCAGGCTTTCTTGATATGTCTAAATCTAAATTTCATAATCCCAATTTAAGAAAGTGCTTGATTAATTTTTTTGGATGATTCTAAAATCGCTTCATACTCCTGAGGGGTAATATCACTAAAGAAATAGTGAACCGGATTCACAGGAATTCCACCTTTTAATACCTCATAATGTAAGTGAGACCCCATAGATAAACCTGTACTCCCAACATAACCAATAATTTCCCCTCTTTTTACTTTTTGTCCCGGTCTTACTGCTCTTTTAGATAAGTGAGCATACACTGTTTTGTAGGAGTAACCATGATTCAAAATCACTGTAATTCCATATCCCGAACCTGCTGCTTCTCTCGAAACCACACCATCTGCGGTAGCATACACCGGTGTTCCCCTTGGTGCTGCAATATCGATCCCGGTATGCATTCTAAGTATCTTTAAAATAGGGTGATATCGTCGTCCAAAACCGGATGTTACATTATACATGTTTTTAATAGGACGAATAGCAGGTATCGCCTGCAACATGTCACTTTTATTCTTAACCATCGACATGACCGTATCTAATGATTTTCTCTCCAAATCAATTCGAAGCGTCAATAAATCGACCTTCTCTGAGATAATATTAAGCAATTCTAATGTTTCATTCTCAGAAATATACTCATATTTCCTGTTTTGACTCAATACAGGATTACGGATCTCAATCGGTACCGGTTCCGCCTCAAAAATGGATCTATATACTTGGTCATCACGATCTTGAATATCCTGAAGAACAATTTCAAGCATATTTATTTTTTTGGCTGTTTGTTTTAATTGTTGCTTTAACTCATTATTTTCTCTCTGTAACATCCTCTCTTTAGGTGAGTCGATGACATAAAAAGAGATCCAAACAAACACCAATGCAAAAGCGAGCGCAGTAGCAATCAGCCAAAGCGTTCTTTTGATGAAATCTTTGAATTTGAACTCTGCTTTTTCAAAAGAAAGTGTTGATGGATTAAAATAATAGAAGGTTTTCGCCATACTCTATTTTTTACAAGAAATACACAAAATATAGCCTACACCTATGTTGCTACTTTCATTTTTATCTAATATTTTCTCCAATCTAATTCCGTACAACTGAGAAATATAGCGCAATGACTCCCCATATTCTATCGTATGAAACTCTACTTTGCACTTTTTTTTCTTTTTTTGAATGTAAACTACCTCACCTTCAACGGGTTGGTATTTATAATCATAAATGTCATTATACAATCTCAAATGCGTTTCCGGAAGCTGCACCGACTTGGAAATCTTGGCAAAAGAATCCCCCTTGATGGCAATTACGAACTTTAATCCATCTTTAACATACACTGTTCGATCAGAATAAGGATAATAAACTTCTTCTAAATCACTTGGATCCGTAATTACATACACTTTAGCTTGTACTTCTTTTTGAGTTGCCGTGTCTACCGGTTCCAATTGATATTCTTGAATTAATTCATCGTCAATCACAACTTGAATCTGCATTTCAACTTCTTTTGGTTCTTCTTTTTTTGAAGAAATAAAATCAGGGGGCAGGACAGCCTCACCTCCTTGGTCATTTCTTAACCCTTCTCGATTCTGCTGTTGCTCCACTTTACTCTTGATCTCCTTTTCTTCCACCACCGGCTCATAACCTTTGTCAAAACGATACAAATTATAAGTCTCTATCAATGAAATTAATAAAGCGCCATATTGAGCCCGTTGCGAATGTCCGATTCGCTGTAAACCCTCGGCCCATCCTCTGTAATCTGTTTCTGATAATGCAAAAAGAGGGTCATATAAGCTGTTTTGTTTGATTCTTAACGCATAATCAGTATAAGAATCCCGAACCAGATCATACTTGCGAAAACAAACATTTTGGGTGTTATTATCCTGATGATAACGATTATTTACATCTCCGGCTGTACAGGTTACCGCCAAATGGTTATTAGCAAACTGAGCTAAGTGATTGGTCCCCGCTCGCGTGTAGATCATAGCCTGAGCCAATAAAATACTGGAAGGAATATGGTGATCTCTACCCGTTTCGACAGCAATCGTTGAGTATTGATCAACGTAGGAACGCACAGCCTCGGGATCCAACGACTGAGCAATTCCGGTTTGAATTAAAATCAATACAAATAGAAATAATATTATTCTTTTCATAACTACTCCTTTTTGTTATAATTATTTTTTAAAGAGACGAAACTTCTCTTTTTTTAAATTCACAATCATTCCGGGTTCCAGTACTGTTTTTTCTGAAAATGAGTTCAATTTCATCAAAGAAGCAATCCTGACTCCATATCTTTGAGAAATAAAATGCAAAGTTTCCCCCGAATTGACCCTATGCGTTGCTTGATTATTACCATCCCTTTTTTGCTCAATATAAACAATCTCACCCGGTTCTAGCCCTTTGGTTACAGGAACATCATTATAGTAACGTATCCGTTGCTCATCACTTTGAATATCAGCAGCTATCGATGCATAAGTATCTCCCTTTTTTGCAACAACAAAGAGTACTTTGTTATTTTCATATACCGGTCTGGTTGAAAAAGGATATTTTACTTTTTTATATTTGGAAATTCTTGGAATAAATACAGTAAATTGGGAAACTCGAATCTCTTTCTGATCTAAAACCTCATCACTATCATTATCTTCTTCTATTTCATCTGCCACTTCCACCTGTTGAAGTTCAAACCAACCTATTTCATTTCTTTCCTGATACAAAGTATCCAATCTCGCAAGATCAAATCTTTCAATTAAACTAATTAATCGATCTGCATATTGAGGATTGGTAGCATAACCCGCTTCTTTTAGTCCTCTCGCCCATCCCCTATAATCCATAATATCCAGAGTAAACAAAGTGGCATAACGTGGTCTGCTGGTTAAAAAAAGCGAATGATCATTATAGGAATCCTCCACCTTTTCATATCTCCTGAAACACTCTTGTAAGGTATCGTCGTCAACTTTGATCGTATCACCAACCCACTCTTTATGACATTTGATTCCGAAGTGATTGTTCCCTTCCCGAGCTAATCGACTTGTTCCACAAGCACTTTCAAAAACACCTTGTGCCATTGTTATACTCGCGGGGATCTGATATTCATACATTTTTCGAATAGCCAAATCTTGATACTGTTCAATATAATTTCTAATATCCTGTTCCGTATATTGGGCAAAGGTAGCAAAAAAATTCGATAATAATAAAAAAACAACAACTCTTTTCATACTATAAAATCTCATTAAGATTGTAATGCTTCCATAATTAAAGATCCATAAAAATCGATCAGATCGATGCCATTATATTTCAATTGCCGGGGAATTAAACTTACCGCTGTCTGACCCGGAATGGTGTTGATCTCTAAAAAGTATGGGGTTCCACCCGGAGTTACTATATAATCAATTCTCACAACCCCCTTACAACCAAATCGTTTATATATCAATTCTGAATACTCTTTAATCTTTTTTTCCAATTCAATATTTATCTCAGCCGGTGTTACCACCTCTAAAAAACCGGGAGTATATTTGGCTTCAAAATCATAAAACTCCTTTTTGGAAAGAATTTCAGATACCGCCAAAGCACTGATCTCCCCCTGATACAATGTTACTCCGCATGTCATCTCTCTCCCCGGAATAAACTGCTCAACCATAATTTGGTGATCCACTTCAAATGCCAACTCTATAAACTGCTTGAGTTCATCCAAGTCATGAGCTTTATTCACCCCCACACTGGAACCGGAGTTACAAGGTTTCACAAAACAAGGTAAACCACATTGTTCAATTACTGCGTCATAATCTATCTCCTCTCCTTGATAAAAATGACACGATTTTGCGACAGGTACTCCCCATTGGGAAACGATGCTATTACAAAAATACTTATTGAATGTCAACGCAGAGACAAAACTGTCACATCCGGTATATTTGATGTTCATCATCTCAAAGTAAGACTGGAGTTTCCCATTCTCTCCGGGATCACCATGAATAGCATTAAAAACAACATCAAAAAAAACGACTTCCGTTTGTGTAGTCAAACAAAACCGATCTTTATCAATTTTATACCGGGCCCCATTGGAATCCCGATAAATCCAATCTATACCTTCCACGTAAATCAAGTAAGGAATAAATTGATTTTTATCAAGTGTTGCCTCAATATTTAACCCTGTTTTAACTGATATGTCATGTTCTCCGGAATTTCCTCCGGCAAAAATTGCAACTTTTATCATAATACAATAAGATTCAACGTGCAAAGTTATTAGATTAGTATGATTGTTTGGCTTAGTTCAACCTATTGTTTTTAACAATCAATTGTTAATTTTACAATCAATTCGCTATACTTTTAAAGTTAAAATTACTCATTATACCATCAGTTTTTCATCCTAAAATCCCATTTTTGTTAACACGCATTTAAAAAAAATAATTCATAAAGAAACCCAAATTGTTCTATCTTGTTTATTATCAATATTTTATTAAAATTTTCCTATTCAAAAACATTTTTACAAAATTTATCATTTTTTTTCGTACTTTTGCACCCCAATTTATAGTAAATCAAGTTGTTTAACAAACAAGAAAGGACTAACTTATCGGAAAGCAAATTCAAAGACCGCGTTTTCAAAGAGGAGCTAACCAGAAAAAAGAAGCACCTCATAAGATCAATCAATTTATCACTGCTCCTACTATCAGAATAGTTGGTGATAACATTGAGTCTCAGATTGTATCTCTCAGAGAGGGACTAGCCATAGCTGAACAGATGGAATTGGATCTTGTTGAGATCTCTCCGCAAGCTACCCCTCCGGTGTGCAAATTGATGGATTATCAAAAATTTCTCTACGAGCAAAGAAAAAAAGCTAAAGAGATTAAAGCTAAATCTGCTAAAGTTGTAATCAAAGAGATTCGCTTAGGACCTCATACTGATGATCATGACTTTCAGTTTAAAGTTAATCACGCAGAAAAATTTTTGAACGATGGCTTTAAAGTTAAGGTTGATGTGTTTTTTAAAGGAAGAACCATTGTGTATAAAGATCAGGGTGAATTGATGCTCCTTAAGTTTGCAACAGCTTTGGAAGATGTGGGAAGAGTTGAAAGTATGCCGAAATTGGAAGGAAAAAGAATGATTATGATTCTGGTTCCAAAAAAATAGAAATTTGCCTAAACTCAAAATATTAACATTTAAAACTACTTAAAAAAATGCCAAAATTAAAAACCAAATCTGCTGCTAAAAAGAGATTTTCTCTTACCGGCACCGGAAAAGTAAAAAGACAACATGCGTACCATAGTCACATTTTAACGAAAAAATCTAATAAGAGAAAACGTAATTTGTCCTATAGTACATTAGTCGATGCATCTCAAGAGAAAGCTGTCAAAGGGATGTTAGGACTTCGTTAATCAAATGAATTATTAATTTACCATCAGCCCATTAAGAGTTTCTACGAAAGAAAACGCTGACGTAAAAAGAAAGGAGAATTTATGCCAAGAGCAAAAAATCGTATTGCATCAAAAGCAAGAAGAAAAAAGATCTTAAATCGTACCAAAGGGTACTTCGGTAGACGTAAAAATGTTTGGACCGTGGCTAAAAACACATGGGAAAAAGGACAACTATATGCTTACCGTGATCGCAAAAACAAAAAAAGAACATTTAGAAGTTTGTGGATTACCCGTATCAATGCGGGCGTTCGCGAATATGGCATGTCGTACTCAGTATTTATGGGTAACCTCTCAAAGAAGGGAATCGAATTAAATCGTAAAACCCTCGCCGACCTCGCAATGAATCATCCAGAGGCATTTAAAGCCATCGTTGATTTGGTGAAATAGATAAATCTTAATAACCAAGATAAAGAGTTTTAGGTAAAATAGAAAAGGGATTCATATCCCTTTTTTTTTATAAAATAAATTGCTCATGATTCCGTTTATTTGTATCTTTGCATTCCAAATCAATTCAAAATGAAAAAAAAGTTAATTGTCATTTTCTTACTGGGGTTGAGTGCGATTGGGTTTGCACAAAGATCCGAAATTGGAGGAATGGTTGGGGGTTCTTTTTATCTTGGTGAATTGAATCCCACAACTCTATTTGGAAGTACAAAACCTGCCGGTGCCTTGCTCTATAGGTATAACTTTAATCCCAGATGGGCACTCAAAGCCAATATACTATTTGCGGAAGTAACTGCTAGTGATGCAGTTAATAATAAACAATATCCTAGATACCTGAGTTTTAAGTCACCAATCACTGAAATCTCTGCTCAAGTTGAACTTAACTTTTTTAATCTTTACAATATTCCTGCCCGAAACCACTTTTCTCCATACATATTTACCGGTATCTCCGTCTTTTCCTTTAACCCTAAAGCAGAGTTGAATGGAAGATGGTACGATCTACAGAGTTTTGGAACTGAAGGACAAGGCTTGGAAGGAGAACCTGATCCTTATAGTTTAGTTAGTATGGCTATCCCTTTCGGAATGGGATTAAAATGGAATTTAGGGAAGTATTTTATCCTTGGAGCTGAATGGGGTATGCGATTAACTTTCACTGATTATTTAGATGATGTAAGTGGTGTATATTATGATCAGGATGTACTCATTCAACAAAGAGGTGAATTAGTTGCACAACTTGCCGACAGATCCAAAATCAAAAATATGCCGGGAACACAGAGAGGTGATGCCACAATTAATGATTGGTACTCCTTCGCTGCGTTAACCTTTACGTTTAGAATTGGAAATGAAGATACCTCATGCCAAATTAGATACAATGTAAAACCTAAACGCAACAATAGTGGAAGAAAACATTAATATTATTCATATCCCTACTCATGTTGCCATCATTATGGATGGTAATGGAAGATGGGCTCAAGCACAAGGAGAAGAGCGAATATTTGGACATCAAAATGGAGTACAAGCAGTACGAAACGCTATCGAAGCTGCTGCCGAACTGGGAGTTAAGTACCTCACTCTATATACCTTTTCAACGGAAAACTGGAATAGACCTAAAGAAGAGATCGATGCTCTTATGGATCTACTCATATCTGCAGTGGATAAAGAATTGGATAATCTAATGAAAAACCAAATCAGACTTAAAGCAATAGGAAACTCCCAAGATCTTCCTAAAAACACTTATAATAAGCTAAGCGATGCTATAGAAAAAACAAAACACAATAAAGGACTAACCGTAGTTTTAGCCTTGAGTTACAGTGCAAGATGGGAACTAACCGATACAATGAAACGAATTGGAAACGCATTGAAAGATGGATCCATATCTGTTGACCAAATTAATGAAAATTTAATTCAAAGTTTTCTCTGCACACGAAATATTCCTGATCCCGATATTTTAATCAGAACAGGGAAAGAACAAAGAATTAGTAACTTTCTCCTTTGGCAAATAGCCTACACTGAGCTATTCTTTTTGGATACACTTTGGCCAGATTTTACAAAAAATGATTTCTTAAAAGTAGTGCAAGAATTCCAAACCCGTGAAAGACGATTTGGAAAAATTTCTGAACAATTGATCTCTGAATGATTTTTCATATATTTGCAGGTTATTTTATAAAGTTTAAATGAAATTAATACAACTCCATATCTTTACTCTCTTTTTAATCCTAATTACTTGGTCTATAAAGGGTTACTCACAGGAAGATACCATAAAAACAAGTTTAGGAGACTCGTTTAAAATTGACTTTACATCTCCTAAAAGATACGAAGTTGCCGGAATAACCAACTCCGGATCCGGAGCTTTTGATCCCAGAATGCTTTTTTTTAGCGTTGGTGATATTATAGAAGTACCGGGTGAAGAGATTACTAAATCTATTAAAAGGATATGGAATACCGGTCTCTATGAAGAGATCGATATTACTGTTACCGATGTTAAAAATGACCTTATCTTTTTCAATGTTCATCTAACTGATCGAGCCCGATTGGTCTCTTTTGGATTCTCAGGAACCAAATCTACCCAAGAGAAAGACCTTAGAGATCTCATCAAACTCTCAGCCGGAAATATTGTCAATGATAACATGAAACAAACCTGTATTAATCAAATTAGAAAATTTTATATTGATAAAGGTTATTATCACTGTACAGTTACTGTAGACGAATATCCTGATGATAAAGTAGTTAGAGGAGTGAATCTCGTTTTTAATATCAATAAAGGATATAAAATAGCTATTAGCAACATCCATATCATAAGTGACCGTAACGATATCTCTGTTGGAAAATTGAAAAAGGCAATGGCCAATACAAAAGAAAAAACACGTATTGCACCTTTTCACAAAATGGATACTGTGATCAGATACTTTATTAAAAATCCTGACCAATACAAATCAAAAGATCTATTAGAACACCTTGAGGATTATTTTTCCGATAGAATAAAGATAAGATTAGCAAAATCCTCAAAATTTATCGCCGAAGAGTATGAAAGAGATAAAGCTAATTTAATCGCAAAATATAATGATTTTGGATATCGAGACGCTTATATCCTTTCCGATACTGTCCTTTTTAGTAAAAATAAAGCAGAAATTTTTATTCGTGTAAAAGAGGGCAACCAATATCATTTTAGAAATATTACTTTTTCAGGGAATACCAAGTATGACTCCGAATTACTTTCCCAAATGCTCAATATTTCAAAAGGTGATATCTATAACCAGTCCCGATTGATGACTAATCTCACTGCTAATGAAAGTGGAAACGATATTAGCTCACTTTATATGAATAACGGATATCTCTTTTTCAATGCTGTACCTGTTGAAGTGATGATCGAAAAAGACTCTATTGATATCCAGATAAGAATAAGGGAAGGAAAACAAGCCATTTACAACAGAATATCAGTAAAGGGAAATACCAAAACTAGTGACAACGTAATTTTAAGGGAGGTTTCAACCATTCCCGGTCAACTCTTTAACCGTGCAGATATCATTCGAACTCAACAAGTATTGTTATCTCTCGGTTATTTTAATCAGGAAGCTATGAATGTGATTCCTGAACCTAATGAAGTGGATGGAACTGTAAATTTAACTTATGCTGTAGAAGAAGCATCATCTGACCAGTTAGAACTCTCTTTGGGATATAGTGGACAGTCAATTGGATTAATATTGAGTGCCAGAGTAACTTTAAATAATTTTTCAACTAGAAAACTCTTTAAAAAAGAAGCGTGGACACCACTCCCCAGCGGGGATGGACAAAGGCTCTCTTTACAAGCCTCCATAACACAACGATACTATAGATATTACGTCTTTTCTTTCACTGAACCGTGGATTGGCGGAAAAAGACCCAACTCCTTAACAACTGCATTAACATATCAAGTTCAAAGTAACGGTCTTCTAAAAACTGATGCTAACCATAGATCCTTAACAGTGTTGAGTGCTTCATCTTCCCTCCACAAAAAAATCAAGTGGCCTGATGATTATTTTTATCTCTCCCATACACTCCTTTATCAAAGATATCAAGTTAATAATTATGGATCTCTTTTTGTATTTGCTAACGGGTATGCAAATAATCTGAGTTACACCTTTACAATAGGTAGAAATTCGGTAAGTGCACCAATCTATCCTCGAGAGGGTTCAGATATTCTTTTCTCGGTACAGTTTACCCCCCCTTATTCTTTATTTTCAAAAAAAGATTATTCACAAGCAACTCCACAAGAAAAATATAAGTGGCTTGAAATGCATAAGTGGAAATTTAATATTTCTTGGTTTACCAGAATTGTGGAAAACTTAGTTCTTAATGTTAGATTAAGAACAGGATTTATGGGTCACTATAATTCTCAAATCGGACCCTCTCCTTTTGAAAGGTTTTATTTGGGAGGAGATGGTTTAGCTACATGGCAGTTAGATGGTAGAGAAATAGTTGGAATGCGTGGGTATGAAGAGTTTTCCCTCACTCCAAAAGCTAATGCCGATTTTATTGGAGGAACTATTTTTAATAAGTTTACTGCAGAATTGAGGTATCCTGTTTCATTGAATCCAAGTGCGACAATCTATTTACTTACATTTGTTGAAGCCGGAAAAGCTTGGTTAGATCCAAGAGAATACTCTCCTTTTGCTCTGTATAAATCTGCTGGTGTCGGAGTTCGAATTTTCCTACCTATGTTTGGACTTCTTGGTTTTGACTGGGGCTATGGTTTCGATGCGGTTCCGGGAACACCTAATGCAGGAAAAGGACATTTTCATATCTCAATTGGGCAATCTATTGATTAACCCTTTTAACAAACTAACAATAATTGAGTCTAATAAGAAACATATAAAATATAAAGCTATGAAAAGAAACATTATTTTGGGACTGCTTTTTGTATTATTCACAGTACCCGCTTTCGCACAAAAATATGCATATATTGATTCAGAATATATCTTAGGTAATATTCCTGAATACAATAGTGCTCAAGCCGAATTAGATAGGATTGCCACAATATGGCAAAGAGAGATTGAAGCAAAATTTCAATCCATCGATTCCATGTACAAAGTGTACCAAGTTGAAGCTATCACATTGCCTGAAAATTTAAAAAAGAAAAGAGAAGAAGCCATTATCAGTGCCGAACAAGATGCAAAAAATCTGCAAAAAAGAAGATTTGGAAAAGATGGAGACCTCTTTAAGAAAAGAGAGGAATTAGTTAAACCAATTCAGGATCGGGTTTTTGCCGCTATTGAAGAGTATGCCAGAGATAAAGGATATGCTTTCGTATTTGATGTGGCAGGAGCTATGACTATTGTTTATGCTGATCAAAAATTTGATATTAATGATCAAATCTTAGAAAAACTAGGAATATCTCCTAAATAGTTTTAGAAAATCTTATTATTTTAAAATATAACTTAGAAATTATTTTAACTATTACTGTATGAAAAAAACGATTTTATTATTGTTATCTATCTTTTGTTTAACAACAGTTGGACTCCAGGCACAAGGAAAATATGGTCATATTAATTCACAAGAAGTAATTAAATTGATGCCGGGTGCCGACTCTCTCCAAATTAAGATTCAAATTTTCCAACAAAGTCTCCAAGAGATGTATCAAGGTATGGTAGATGAGTTTACTTCCAAGAAGGACTTACTGGATAAACAAGCCGGTACCATGACTTCATCCGTTAGAAAAAGTAAGGAGGATGAATTAGTAAGTTTACAAAATAGAATTTTGGAATTTCAAGAGAATGTCCAAAGGGATATTGAGGAACAACAATATATTTTGCTCAAACCATTCCACGACCAACTACAAAAGGCAATTGATGATGTAGCTAAAGAAAAAGGTTATGCCTACATTTTTGATACACAAATTTTGCTTTATTCTGGCGGAGATGATATCACCGATTTAGTTAAAGCGAAACTCGGTATAAAATAATGATCCATAATTGTAGAAAAAAACAGACATGAATATAAAAAATTTTGGAATAATACTATTTTTATTTTTCGCAACATTTGCTATTTCTGCTCAATCCAAAGTCCAATTTGGACATATTGATTACGGTGAAGTGATTCGCTTGATCCCTGGTGTGGATACAGCTCAAACTGCTCTAGAGGCATTTACAAAAGAGTTCCAGGATGAAGGTGAAATTTTGGCTTCTGAATTTAGAAAAATGCAAGAACAGTTTGAAAATTTGGCAAACGACCCTAATACTTCTCCTAATATTTTAAAAATTAAACAGGATGAACTGCAAACTTTATATAGGAGAATCGAAGACTTTTCTGAAATGATGCAAATCGAAGTTCAAAACAAACAGATTGAACTATTAAAACCATTTCAGGAACAACTTACAGAAGCTATTGCGGTAGTTGCTAAAGCCGAAAATATTATCTATGTTTTTGATATCTCTACACTTCTCTACTATAAAGATGGTAAAGATATAACTCAACAAGTTAAAAAAGTATTGGGAATTAATGATGCCCAGTAGTGAAGATTGGTTATCTCTTTAAAATCACTTTCCCGGTAATACTTTTTTCAATATTGTTAATTTTATAGAGAAAATAGAACAGATAGACACCATCCGGTAACCCATCACCATCCCAGTTGTTTTGATAATTTGCGGATTTATATACTATTCTACCATTCATTGATTTAATAACCAATTGGGGATTTTCGCATTGTTCAATCCCTTCAATTACAAAATAGTCATTGTATCCGTCTCCGTTGGGAGTAAAGATATTGGGAATAGTCAGTTTTAGGGGTGTAGAGTAAGCAACTTCTACTTCAGGTGCTACCGGATCTTCACTTGCACTAATTGAAGCCGAAGGAACCGAAGGAACAACAGGAGTAGTTGTTTGAGGCTTACTTATTTGGTTTGAATTGTTGTAACTTGTATTTGAGGGGAGGGTAATAGGTGTTATGATAAGTGGATCTTTAACCTCATCACGAGTTTCTTCTATCTCTTGTGAAACACTTGTAGAGAACTCTTTATCTTTTTCAATATGTTTGGTTGCAGAGGTACTCTCCTCAATAATTACAAGATCATCATCCTCATGTATAACGGAGTCACTTAAAGGAAGAGAACTACTATCTACTCCTTGTACAGTTTCTGTTGAAGGGGAGGGGTGAGTCGTATCATTTTCCTTAATCAAAAAGTATGAAACGACAGAGATTAAAGCCACCGAGCCTGTTATAGCTGCCACTTTCAATGGTGCAGCAATCATTTTTGAAATGAAAGAACCGATCTTAGAGCTACTTCCGGAGCTAAAAGAAGTGGTTCGTGATTCCGGTAAAGTTGAACTATCCGTCCCTTGAATTGACAATAGGTTAAGTTTATTTTCGATAGCTTTCCAACAATGATCCGGTGGAAACTTCTCGAAATTATTCACAATATCTTGTATTGAGTTTTTTTTCATCATCCTATTGTTTAATTAGTATATTTAAGTTTATCTTGGAGCCAGGCTTTTCCTTTCGACATTCTGGATCTTGCCGTTCCAATATGAATATCTAACATTTCAGCTATTTGTTCGTAACTATATCCTTCGAAAGCATATAAGTTAAAAACAGTTTTATAAGGTTCAGGAATTGCTTGAATTAGTGCCAGTAACTCTTTCTCGGAAATTTTATCACTCTCCGAAAAGTAGATAGATTGAACCTCAGTGGTAGGATAATCTTCTAAAAAACGGGTCTCTATATGTTTTTTATGTTTCCGATAATAAGAGATTGCACTATTCACCATAACTGTATGTATCCATGTTCTTAAAGAACTTTTTCCCTTGAAGTGGACTAAATTTGTAAAAACTTTGAGGAACCCCTCAACCAGAATATCCTCAGCATCCTCATGAGTTTTAGCATACCGTAAACAGACAACAAACATCTTTGAAGCGTACCTATGATAGAGTTCGTGTTGACTCACTCTATCATTGTTTAAACATCCTTCAATAAGTTCTTGATCTGTTTTTGTAGCTTTCACTTCTCCCTTTTGACGCAGAACTGCGGTGAATGTTCCCGCTGTTTGCAAAAATATTATCTGAGTGATTTTACAATAGATTCAACTTCTCTTAAATAATCTCTTTTATCCTCTTGAGGTGCATAAACAAAACCATCAATGGTTATGACAGCGGTTTGATCTGAATTGATAAAAGAAAAACTGTAAAAAGGACCTCCCATGTTATCTCCTACCGACTCCCAAAGACCTCTCATTTCAACTCCTTTTTTTGATTTGATCGCAATTTCCCGGTATTCCGGATACTCGTAAATATCGGATAGAATTGGATATGCACCTCGTATTGCACCGGGAATATAATTTTTAGTCATTTGATTTCTGGTTTCAACCAATCGTTCTTTTGATAAAAGCAAATCATCACTTTTAAATATCATAATAAAACGATCATTTTTAACAGTCTTATACCTTAACCAGAGAAAATCCGGTTCCTCCCGAGCAATAAAATATTGCTGAGGAATAGTCAAAGAGATTCCGAATTTTTCCTTGATCGTTTTTTCTATCTGTGGACTATTATTCTTAATATTGAAGGCTTGTAAGCGCTTCAGATCATTTTCATACAATTTTTCAATAATCTCATCCTGATGTTGTCTAAAAAGAGCAAGCGTACTATCAACATGATTCCCTTTAATTGTGATATAAACTTGAGGAGAGGCCCAAACATTCTCTTCGAAATTGATACTTGGCTTATCGTAAGAATCAGTAATCTCAAAATATACAATGCTTCGATGTTTACGATAGAATGCATTAAAATCCTCCAAACCAAACTTCAACACATCGAACATCGGTTCAACTTGATTAATTGC
Organism: Bacteroidota bacterium; assembly: GCA_029570835.1. Classification (GTDB taxonomy): domain Bacteria; phylum Bacteroidota; class Bacteroidia; order Bacteroidales; family WCHB1-69; genus UBA5429. Next base: position 43,959 of record JAKPTX010000089.1, on the reverse strand, counting down.
CGGTTGGGGTTGTTGTAAAATAGAGATAATCTCTTTGCGTTCTGATTCTGTATATTGCTTTGGGTCCATAACTAAAACTATCTCTCCGGCTTTACCGTTAGAATAATTTTCTACTTTAAATCCTGAACCTGCTTTTTTCCTACACCCCCCTGCAAGTAAAATGATTAGAACAGCTAATAAAATAAGATTTTTCTTTATTGTTTTCATAATACAGTGAAGATTTTTAAGTGGGTTATTTATCTTTACAAAAATATGATTTTTTTACCACTAATTTTTGTACTTTTGTCTATTAATTTTTAAAATTCTATTTTTATGGGTGGTTTTTTCGGAACTATCAAGAACAGAGCGTGTTCTATAGATCTTTTTTATGGCATTGATTACAATTCGCATATGGGAACTCATCGGGCGGGGATGGTAACCATGAATGAAGAGAATAATTTTATCAGGGCCATCCACAATATTGAAAATTCTTATTTTAGAAATAAATTTGAAGATGATCTCCCTTCTTTTAGAGGTAATTCGGGAATTGGTGTGATTAGTGATTCCGATCCCCAGCCTATGGTCATGAAAACCCGTATAGGAAAATATGCAATAGTTACCGTAGCTAGAATTAACAATATCCCTGAATTAGAAGATGAAGTTCTTTCTAAAGGTGCCCACATAGCCGAATTAAGTTTGGGAAAAACATGTGCAACTGAATTAATCGGACTACTCATCTCTCAAGGAGAGAACCTCGTTGATGGTATTGAAAATGCATTTAATAAGGTCAAAGGATCTTTTTCTGCACTCATGCTAACTGCTGAAGGGATTGTTGCCATTCGTGATTATTATGGCAGAACTCCGGTAATCATTGGGAAACATCATGTTGATGGATATGCCGTATCAAGTGAAACTAATGCTTTCTCAAACTTGAATTATGAAATTGAGTATTTCTTAGGTCCCGGTGAAATTGTTTTAATTACTGCCGATGGCTACAAACAACTTCGGAAACCTAATGATAAAATGCAGATCTGTTCATTCTTGTGGATCTATTACGGATTTCCCATTTCAGAGTATGAAGGAATCAATGTTGATAATGTCAGAAGAAGACTGGGGAAGTTAATTGCCTCAAGAGACAAGGTTCAAGCTGATTTTGTTTCCGGTATACCTGATTCCGGTGTGGGAATGGCTCTAGGTTATGCTGAAGAATCAAAATTACCTTACAGACGTGCTATTACAAAATATACTCCCACTTGGCCTCGTAGTTTCACTCCCCCTAATCAAGAAGTTCGTGAATTGGTTGCCAAAATGAAACTCATCGCTAATCGAAAATTATTGAACGGAAGATCTGTAGTATTTTGTGACGATTCTATTGTCCGTGGAACTCAGCTCCAGAACAATGTTGATTTTTTATTTACTTATGGAGCTAAGGAAGTACACATGAGAATTTCTTGTCCCCCCCTCATTTTTGCTTGTCCATACATCAACTTTTCGGCATCAAAATCTGTTTTAGAGTTAATTACCAGAAGGACCATTGAAAAATTAGAAGGATCTAACGATAAAAACCTGGAACTTTATGCCACTTATGGAACCAAAGAGTACCACCAAATGATCAATCATATTCGGGAACAACTTCATATCACCTCTTTAGAGTTTGTTAAAATGGAAGAACTGGTTGAAGCTATTGGATTGCCAAAAGAGAAACTTTGTACTTTTTGTTTTGACGGATGTAGTGGTTGTTCCGGAAACTAAAACTTTTTTTGCTCTAATAGAGCACGGATTTTCTCTACCGCAATTTCAGCATGTCGTTTTTCTGATTCAAAAGTCTGCCCCGCAATATGTGGCGTTAATGTAACTTGAGTATGATTTGCTATCGTCTTCAATATGGGTGGCCAATCTTTTGGAGATGGTATGGTTAATCTGTGATTTTCAAATTCCAGCACATCCAAACAAGCATGATCAATTAATCCCTGATCTAATGCATTAAGAAGATCTTGAGTATTCAAAACTGCTCCTCTTGATGTGTTGATCAAAATTGGAGAGCGTTTCATTTTAGAAAAAAGTTGAGCATTAAAAAAATAATGATTTTCCTCAATATAATTGATATGGATTGAGACTACATCACTTCGCTTCAATAACACATCTAACGAAACTTCTTGAATAAATTCTTGTTTAAATCCGGTTTTATAACGATCATAAACCAATATTTCCGGATTAAAAGGTTTTAAAAAATTATAAAATGCTTGTCCGGTATTTCCAAAACCAACAATTCCAATAGTTAAAGAGCTTAATTCTTTTCCCTTGTTCTTTTCCCTCAGCCACTCTCCTCTTCGTACCTCTCTATCAGATTCTGAAATATTTCGTAAACGATTTAATAGCATTGCTAAGCAAAATTGCCCCACTGCAGGAGCATTTCCCTGTGGCGTTGAGATTACCTCTACACCTTTAAAAGTTGCATGGGCAACATCTATATTTTCAACACCGGCTCCTAATCTAACAATAAATCGCAATTCCGGATGTGAATCAATAGTTTGAGCATCTATGGGGAATCTACTTCTAATAATAAGACCAACAACAGGAGTCTTAATTTCTTGAAACTCCTGTTGAGTCATTTTCAAATTCACTTCACAAGAGAAACCGATGGCTTCAAGTTGTGTAACTAATAAAGAATCAGCAATATCAACGACTAAAATCTTGAAAGACATTTAGTATGAAAAATTGGTATTTCTTGCTTTTTGCCTCAATGTTTTTAAAGCTCTTTCTTTAATTTGTCTGACACGTTCTCTACTAATATCAAGTTTATCACCAATCTCATCCAAAGTATATTCGTGAGTCGTATTAATTCCATAGTAGAGTTTTAACACTGCTCTTTCTGTTTCCGGTAAAATTGACAGTACTTGTTCCACTTCTTTGTTCAAAGATTCGCGCATCAAAGCACTGTCAGTTCTTTCCTCTGTATCAGGGACATATGTATCAATAAATGCCGTATCCTCCTCAGGAGAAATAGCAGCATCCATAGATTGTGTGTGAGAGTTCATTTTTAATAGCTCTGCAACTTTATACTCCGGAAGTTCCACAAATTGAGAAATTTCTTCAATTGTTGGCTGTCTTTGTAGAGATTGTTCTAATTTTGCTATCTCTTTTTTTAATTTATTTATACTTCCAACCTGATTTTGAGGTAATCTAACAATTCGTGCCTGATCTGCGATAGCTTGATGGATTGCTTGTCTAATCCACCATACTGCAAAAGAGATAAATTTAAAACCTCTGGTTTCGTCAAAACGAGTCGCTGCTTTCATTAAGCCTAAGTTGCCTTCATTAATTAGATCTTGAAGACCGATTCCCTGATTTTGGTACTGTTTTGCCACTGAAACCACAAATCTCAAATTTGTTTTTGTCAGTTTTTCCAGAGCGTCTGAGTCACCCATCTTGATTTTTCTTGCCAACTCCACTTCTTCTTCAGCGGATATCAACCCCTCCTTACCAATGTCCGCAAGATATCTATCCAACGAATCACCATCTCTATTGGTGATTGACTTGGAAATTACTAATTGTCTCATAAAAAATAAAAATATTTACAAATTCTTACTAGTTTGATTAATAATAATATTATGCCAAAACGAAATATTTACCAGTAAATTTCATTTCGGTAACTATCTTTAACGTAAATTTTCAAAAAAAATTACACTTATTTGAGAAATATTTTAATTTTCTCATTTTTTTTTTATATTTTTGCCGCCCCAAACAGTATTTATTAAAATTATTATTAACAATGTACGCAATCGTAGAAATAGCAGGGCAACAATTTAAGATTGAAAAAGACCAAAAAGTCTATGTTCATCGCCTAAAAGCTGAAGAAGGGTCGCAAATCGATTTCGACCGCGTGATGCTTGTGGAAGACAACGGTGCTATCAAAGTGGGTTCTCCTCTTATTGATGGAGCAAAAGTAACCGCTACCGTTTTACATCATCTTAAAGGAGACAAAGTTCTCGTTTTTAAGAAGAAAAGAAGAAAAGGATATCAAAAACTAAATGGACACCGTCAATATTTGACCTCCATTAAAATAGATGATATCACTGTCTAATTAAATTGTATATTAACGTATAAAATATTGATTTTATGGCACATAAGAAAGGTGTCGGAAGTTCACAAAACGGTCGTGAATCCGAAAGTAAAAGGTTAGGCGTTAAGATTTATGGTGGTCAAGTTGCCAAAGCCGGTAACATCATTATCCGCCAAAGAGGAACAGTACATCATCCCGGTGTTAATGTAGGAATGGGAAAAGATCATACTCTATTTTCTTTAGTTGATGGTATTGTTCAATTCAAAAAAACAACTAATGGAAAATCAGTAGTTTCAGTTGTTGCAGCTGAAGCTTAGTTATTTTATTTTCCCCTTCTTTCAAGTTCTTCGTGAATCTTGAATGCTAATTCAAAGTTCTCTTCTGATATAGCCTCATCGAGTAGAATTTGTAAGTCATCGTTTGATATTCTTTCAACTTCGACCTTGTCCCATTCCTCTTCGATGTGGGCTAACAGGTCTTTTTCTTTAATAAAACGAACATCCTCAAGTTCAACCTCTTCTACTTTTGTAGCAACTTTATCAAAGATTGATCTTCTTATTTTGAAAGGAATATCAGAAAGTAATGCAATAGCAATAGCGTCTGACGTCCTTGAGTCTATCTCAATCTCTTTGGATCCATCTTCCATTACTATAGTCGAATAAAATATACTGTTCTCAAATCGACTGATGTAGATGCTATTGATTACAAATCCTGTTCTTCTGATAATATCGACCGTTAATTCGTGTATTGAAGGTCTTTTGGATTTAAAATTAGATAAAATAGTTGCTATTGCCTTGGCTTCAGTTTCTCCTATCATAATGGGAACAATCTTATTCTCATTGTTTTCTTTTAAAATCAGAAAAAAAGCTCCATTAGCAGAACCTGAATTCCTAATATCAACAATTTCTAAATTTAATAAATCTTCCATTTTTTTATAATTACAAACAAGAAATATAAACTACTATAACCAAATGACCTTTATTTTACTTCTTTTTTGGGCTCCGTATATACCGGAATCTCTTTTTTTAATGCAGAATAGATCAACAAAGCAATTCCAATCAAAATAAATGGAATACTAAGCCATTGTCCAATTAATAAAGACATTTCCGTTTCTTTAGCAACTTGAACTTCTTTAAAAAACTCAATAATAAAACGTGCTGTAAAAATCACAACAAGCAAAATTCCTGTAGTACTACCGGCACGCATCTTTCCTTTAGTATGTTTAAAATAGTACCAAATCATAAATAAAAAAAGGATCAAATAAACTAAAGATTCGTAAATTTGTGCCGGATGACGATATGTTCCGGCAACTCCAAAACCTCCATGTGTGAAATTAAAAGCCCATGGAACATCAGTTATACTGCCAACAATTTCATGATTCATTAAGTTCCCAATTCGCACAAAAGATGCCGCAATAGGGATTACCACTGATAACCTATCCAACAACCACAATGGTTTCATTTTATGCTTCCATGCAAAATAGGAAAGAAAAATAATCAATGATATCACCGCCCCATGACTTGCCAAACCTTGATAACCTACAAAGTTCCACTCCTCATCAAAAGGAAGGAGTACCTGTAACGGATATTTTACAAAGAACTCAAAATCATAAAAGAGAAAATGTCCCAACCTCAATCCGACAAAAGTCCAAACAATACTCCAAATAGCCAATCTGTCCAATAATTGCTGACTTAGATTCTCTTTTTTGAATATTTTTTGAAGCGTCAAATATGCCAAATAAAAGCCTATGGCTAATAATAGTCCATACCATCTGAGTTGAAAAGATCCTATGGACACTATAACCGGACTTACTGTCCAATTAATATAATTAAATGAATTGATCATAAGAGTGTTAAAGTTTACACAAACGATATTGCAAACATACAAAAAAAATCTTATCTTTGCAGACTAAATGATAAAATGATAAAATATAAATATTTACTTACTTATAAAAATTAGATTGATTATGGCAAAAGTTTTAATTATTGGTGCTGGTGGTGTTGGATCGGTAGTTGCACATAAATGTGCTGCTGTTCCGGAAGTATTCACCGAAATTATGTTAGCGAGTAGAACAAAATCAAAATGCGATAAAATTGCAGAAGCTGTAGGTGGAAATCGGATTCAGACAGCACAATTAGATGCCGATAATGTTGATGAAACCATCCGTTTAATTCAACAATTTAAACCCGATTTGGTTATTAATGTTGCTTTACCATATCAAGATCTGGCTATTATGGATGCTTGTCTGGCAACTAAAACTCACTACATGGATACTGCAAATTATGAACCCAAAGATGAAGCCAAATTTGAATACAAATGGCAATGGGCATATCATGATAGATTTAAAGAAGCGGGAATTATGGCACTTCTTGGTTGTGGATTTGACCCGGGTGTAACAAGTATTTATACTGCTTACGCTGCAAAACACCATTTTGATGAAATTCATTACCTGGATATTGTAGATTGTAACGCTGGAGACCATGGTAAAGCATTCGCAACTAATTTTAACCCCGAAATCAACATTAGAGAAATTACTCAAAAAGGAAAGTATTGGGAAAATGGGAAATGGGTGGAAATTGATCCCATGTCTATTCATAAACCTATAGCTTATCCTAATATCGGAGAAAGAGAATCCTATCTCCTTTACCATGAGGAACTTGAATCTCTGGTTAAGAACTTCCCAACTATTAAGAGAGCTCGTTTTTGGATGACTTTTGGACAAAAGTATATCCAGGTTCTCAATGTATTACAGGAAGTGGGTATGACTAGTATTGAACCTATACAATATGGGGGGATCGAAATCGTTCCACTACAGTTCTTAAAAGCTGTACTACCCGAACCTGCCTCTTTGGCTGAAGGATATACAGGAGAAACCTCTATTGGTTGTCAAATCAAAGGAATTAAGGATGGTAAAGAAAGAACTTACTATATCTGGAACAATTGCGACCATGCTAAAGCATTTGAAGAGGTTGGAGCTCAGGCTGTTTCATATACAACCGGAGTTCCTGCAATGCTGGGAGCAAAAATGATTCTTACCGGAAAATGGCTAGGAAAAGGTGTTTTCAATGTTGAGGAGTTTGATCCGGATCCTTTTATGGCTGAAATCGGAAAATACGGACTACCCTGGAATGAACAAATTGATCAAAAACTTCCGGTTGAACAATACAAATGTAATCTGATTTAAAGACGAGAGTTAACCTTTATGAAAAGATATGTTATAGTAGCGCTTTTTTGGAGTGCTTTCTTGAGTTGTGCTAATGCTCAAACAATAGATTTGGAAGCTGTTTTTAAAGGAAAGTACCAAATAGACCAATTGAAAAATTTGAGCTGGAGACCATCTACTCAACAATATTGTTATATACAAAATGATACCCTCTTTTGTTTTGATGGTAAAAGTGGACAAATAAAAGAACAACTTACATTATCTGATATTAACGAAAAAAGAGATGTAATTGCCCTAACCAGATTTCCCTATTTTACTTGGGTTGATCAGGATCATATTTATTTCCCTTCCACCAATGAGATCGTCTCTATTAAGTCTGCTGCGGTAACAGAGCCCGCCTTACCGGAGAATTGGATTGATGCTGATTTGAAAGAGCTTCTGTTTATTGTTAAAGAAGACAATCAAGTCTTTGTAAAAAGTAAAAAAAATAATTTTCAACCCATACTGCTTTGTCCGGATACCGGGATAAACATTGTTTTTGGATCAACAGTACACCGTAGTGAATGGGGAATTGATGAGGGTCAATATATCTCACCAAAAGGAAACTACATCGCATTCTACCGAATGGATGAAAGTATGGTAGAAGATTACCCTATCATTGATATTAACGAGCATATCACCACTTATAGAACCATAAAATATCCTATGGCAGGTCAAAATAGCCATCAGGTTAAAGTTGGTATTTTTGATGTAAATCAATCAATAGAAGCCAATCGATCGGTTTATCATTATATTCAAACAGATCTTGAAGATGGCGAATTTCTAACCAACATTACTTTTTCTCCTGATGAAAAATCCCTTTTCATTGCTCATGTCAATCGAGAACAAAACCAAATGAATTTGATTGAGTACGACCTTAACACCGGTAAAAAGGTGAAGACCTTAATTCAAGAACGTGATGAACGATACGTAGAACCGCAAACAAGACCCCTCTTTTTTAATAACTCATCATCCTTTATATGGCAATCCAGACGTGACGGATGGAACCATCTCTATCTTTATAATCGCAATGGAGATCTTATTTCTCAACTCACTAAAGGAGAATGGGAAGTAACTGAGCTCTTTGGCCTGGATCCAAAAGAGAAGTATCTTTTCTATACTAGTACAAACCCATCGCCCATTGGTAACTATCTCTACTCTTTAAACCTAAAATCTAAAAAATCGACTTGTCTAACCCATAAAGATGGCACGCACTCCCCTATGTTTTCAGATGATAAAAATTTCTTTATCGATTATTTTACCAATTTAGAAACTCCGAGACAAATTGAATTGATCAATAGCTACAACGGAAAATCCAAATTGCTATTGAATGCAAAAAACCCCTACAGCTCCATTCAATTAGGAAAAACTGAAATCGTTACAATTCAAAATAACGAAGGTGACTCTTTGTACTGTAGGATTATCTTCCCCCCTAATTTTAATAAATCAAAAAAATATCCGGTATTTCTTTACGTTTATGGAGGTCCTCACTCTCAATTGGTAACTAACACTTTTATGAATGGAGGTGTGTTTTTGAATTATATGGCACAACAAGGATATATTGTATTCACTCTAGATAATCGGGGTACCGCAAAACGAGGAGCTCTATTTGAACAAGTAATCCATCGCAGACTCGGAGTTCTTGAAATGGAAGATCAAATGGCGGGTGTCAGATATCTTTTATCTCAACCCTATGTTGATGCGAAAAACATCTCTTTAGATGGGTGGAGTTATGGAGGATTTATGATTTTGAGCTTAATCAGTACATATCCCGATTACTTCAATAGTGCAACTTGTGGGGGGCCGGTAGTAGATTGGAGTGGATATGAGATTATGTATGGTGAACGTTACATGGATACCCCCGAAGAGAACCCGGAGGGATATCACTCAACCTCTATTCTTCCGAAAGTAAAAAACATTAAAGCGAATCTACTCATATTTCATGGTGGAAAAGATGACGTTGTTCTTTGGCAACACTCTTTAAAACTGTTAAATCAGGCTGTTACAGATGGAGTATTAATAAATTACTTCGTTTATCCTAATCATGAACACAATGTACGAGGTCTTGACAGAGTTCATCTTTGGAAAATGATTGAACAGCACCATAAAACTTACCTTAAATAACAAATTGCTATGAAAAATCGAATTGCTATCATTATTATTATGTTGTTATTGGGAACAATTGGATTGTGTCTTATTGTAAAAAGTGGTGATATTTCAGATGATGATAGGGAAAATATAAAGGAGAATGTCTCATTCTATCACAACACGCTGGCGACCCCTCCAATTCCTCAATCTGTGCAATTTTGTGGAGAAAATGTACCCATTCAAACTTATTGGGTAAGAGAGGGTTTGGAAAAAGAATTGATTATCCACTGTTATCAACATTCCAGAACGATACAAACTTTCAAAAGATCAGGTCGTTTTTTTCCTGAAATCGAAAAAATTTTAAAAGAAGAGGGTGTTCCTGAGGATTTAAAATATGTTTGTGTTGCCGAAAGTAATTTAGAAAATGTCGTTTCACCTGCAAAAGCTTCCGGTTATTGGCAATTTATGGAATCTACAGGAAAAAATTATGGACTGGAAATTAACACAACCGTTGATGAACGCTATCATATAGAAAAATCTACAAGGGCTGCTTGTAAATATTTTAAAGATTTATATAAAAAATTTGGAAGTTGGACGCTGGCAGCTGCTGCATACAATATGGGAGAAAATGGACTTCAAAGAGTGTTAACGGAACAAGAAGAAAATAACTATTGGAAACTACTTCTTAATACCGAAACATCACGTTATGTCAGTAGGATTATCTCTTATAAACTAATGTTTGAACAACCGGAACTGTACGGTGTTCAGTTTACAAAAACAGATTACTATAAACCCGTACCATACAAAGAGATATCAGTTGATTCCAATATAGCCAGCTTGGTCACTTTTGCCAAAGATCAAAAAATTCTATACCGAGAACTCAAAGAGCTCAATCCTTGGCTAAGAGGAAAGAGTTTACCACAAAAAGGGACCCCATATATAATAAGGATCCCTTTAAAGTCTGAATTCCAATATGTGGAGTTATACTAAAAATAGCAATCTCTTTTTCCTTTTTCTATCTCTTGCAGTTCTGATTTAACTGTTTCAGTTCTTTTGTTTTGTGGTAAATCTGCAACCATCTTTTGGATTAGCGCCAATCCCTTATTCCTGGTTTCCTCGCCTGCAAAATCATATAAGTATTCTTTGAAAGAGAAAAGTGCATTAGGTAAACAATACTGCTTAATTAATCCGGGTTTTGCAAGATCCATAAAATCGGCTCCCACTCTACCATGTCGATAGCAACCAGTACAGAATGAGGGAATATAACCGCTATCTATCATTCCTGAAATCACTTCTTCCAATGAACGATGATCTCCCAATGCAAACTGACTACCGGTAGTATTCTTATTAGCGATATGACTATATGCTCCCGGATTAGTCCTGGAACCCGCAGATATCTGACTAATCCCATAATTAAAGAGCTCCGTTCTCAACTCATCAGATTCTCTTGTACTCAATATAATACCTGTATAGGGTAATGCTATTCTAATAATGGCAATAATTTTTTTAAAATCATCATCATTTACTTTATGTGGAATATGTTCGGGAAGTGGGGCCCCTTCAGCCGGCTCAATTCTAGGGAAACTTATGGTATGAGGACCACAATTAAACATTTTTTCCAAATGATTGGCGTGTTCCATTAAAGCCAAAATTTCAAAGCGATAATCTGCCAAACCAAATAAAACTCCCAATCCAACGTCCAAAATACCTCCCTGCATGGCTCTATGCATTACATTTAAACGGTACATATAGTCACTTTTGGGAGTATCTGCAGGATGATATTCCTTATATAGCTCTTGATCATAAGTTTCCTGGAAGCAAACATAGGTGCCGATATTCTCCTTATGTAATTTTTCAAAATCTTCAACATCCATTGGAGCCAACTCAACATTGATTCTTCTCACATTATTGTTTCCTTCTCTCACAGCATATACAGTACGTATTGCTTCACATACATATTCAATATTATTTTTAGGTGATTCACCACAAATTAACAATAATCTTTTATGTCCATCTTTTAATAAAATACGTGTCTCTTCTTCAATCTCTCTCATATTGAGTATTTTTCTCGTTAAATTTTTATTTGCACGACGAAAAGCACAATATGTACAATTGTTAACACAAACATTTCCCGTATAGAGAGGTGCAAAAAGAACCAACCTTTTGCCATAAATTTCCTCTTTCACATATTTTGCAACTTCCATGATTTCGTAAATCTGATCATGGTCTTCCACTCTCAAAAGAGCTGCTACATCTTCCAGAGTCAATCCTTTGAGATCTTTGGCTTTCTGTAAAATCCGTTCTAACTCTTGATGAGTAGGTGCCTCCCCCTCAATCATAGAGTACAGTTTTTCTCTGTCAATACTAAATGGGTAATCAATATTAGGTCTTTTTTTCATGGTAATAGTTTTATTAAAAATCGCTGCAAAGGTACAACAATTCGAGGTATCAAAAAAGAAAATTTTATCAGAAAAAGAGGAATGTTTTAACTAAAAAATGTAGCTCCGCCGGGAATCGAACCCGAATCTAAAGTTTAGGAAACTTTTGTTCTATCCATTGAACTACAGAGCCCGATTTTTTATTTAACAGTCCATATTTTTATCAATCAACTCAACACATAAATCATGATCCTTTTGAATCATTTTTTCCCAATCAGATTGTTCAATTTTCTTCAACTTTCTGATAACATTATCAATCATATCCGTTGGGAAAATAGCATGCTTTTCAAAAATTGTTCTCTGTTTTGACAATTCATCTGCAGACTCAAAACAAGAGGAAGGTAGTGGGACTAAATGTTCAAACTTCCCTTTATACTCAGGAAGATCAATATCTACATCAATATAATGAGATTCCGCAAATTTAAGTGCTTCTTCCATCTCAAAACCATGTCTCATGGAGATCAAGTGTGAAGCTAACAATAAGTAGATCTCTGAAGAAAAATCTGAAGTTTTGTGCGTAATAAAAGGAGTATGATATTTCTTTTTAGGTACAGGTTTCTCACTTGAACTTAAATCATTATAAAGTTCTTCGAATTGAGTACATCTTTGAGGAATGGAAATCGGAGCAGTACGGCGCTCATCACCCCAAAATAGGTAATGATATTTATTGAGAGAACGGTTAACTTTCAGGTAAGATAAAGCATTACTATTTCCAAATGCGGTTAAAGCAGGAGTACAAAACAGATAACCGGCAATGGCAGTCCTACCTATTGAGTTCAGTTTTAAATCCGTAAACATTTGATTCTTCCCATTCTTAACTATTTGAGAATGGATTATTAAATCATTCCCCTTACCATTAATATCCACAACAGGCGCAAAAGTTAGTTTTAAATTATGCTGAAAAGCACAATTTTTTAATACCCATTTTAAAATTGTTAATTGATCTGCAGCCATCATAGGAGATAGAGAAGACAACTCCACAACGTGCTGTTCGTACAGATAATCATTCTTTTTAAGATAATTTCCCTTAACATAACCTTTTTGTATTAAAACGCCACATTGTGCCGCTTTATTCATCCACTCATAAGTGAAACGATCATATATAGAGTAGGGGGATATTGAATACTCTCTATTTTGCAACTGATTTGAAAAATTGGGATCATCTTCACTATATAGATAAAACTCAACCTCACTTTTGAACCTGACCTCCATGCCGGTTACCATTTGAAAAGCATCATCTGCTTTTTTTAAAATATACTCAGATGAAGATTCTAAATTTTTTCCGCTATAAGTGTGTACAGAACAGAGAAAATTAAGCGTATGGACAGGTTCAAAGGGATTAACAAAGGAAGAGCTCAATCTGGGAAATAAAATAATAGAAGTGGACTTAGTTCTACTTGAGGATGGAAAAACTGAAGATCCATCTATCATTTCCCCCCAAGTCAATAGCTGATCAACAAAACTCTTACTATGAACATTAATATTGACTTTTCTCAAACAACCATCTTCCCCAACAAAAAGAAGTTGAACCATTTTCACCTCTTTTTCTTCGATATAACGAACTATATCTGTTTTGGAAAACTCTTTTGGATTCTTTTTTAAAAATTTCGAAATAGGATTAATGTTCATATATTTATCAATTAAAAGTGATTAAGTAGGATAACTTAAAACGATTGTTTCAAGAAATTATTTTAAAATACCTTTTAATTTCTATCCGCATTCTTTCTAAACTTCCAAACAAAACAACTTTGGGTTCTTCATCCTTTTTTAATAAAACCAATCCTGCCATAGCGTCAGAAATAAAGGGGGTTAGATCCACCGTTGTAATATTATTTAATTTATAATCTCTAATAACCACTTTATCAAAATCCTGATGTATTTCATCAAAAATGATCTCATAATCTTCACAATAACTTTGAAGAATCGGTACAATTTCATCCCAATCTTCAGGTTTTTTCCCATCTTGATAATAAAAAATGACTGCACTATACTCCGGAATTAAATCAGATAAGAGAAAATCAAAGCGACACATTTTATTAATTGCGTACACATCTATTACTTTGGTCGTTTTATTAAATGATTCGGGATTATTCCTGTACTCTGCTAAAGATTCCTCTGCAACAGATCTTACCCAAGTATAAGTTTTTTCCACAGAAAACTCTCCCATCTCATTTCGTGTTGTAGTCCAAATTTCTGTTTCTAAAATATCCTGATTTTGAACAGCAATATTAACAGCAACAGGAATCAAATCTAAAATTCTTTGGGTTCCCATTCCGGAAGTAATGACAATATATTTCCATTCCCGATTTTTGGATTGTAAAAGATATAACTCCCTCCCTTCAGGTAATCGCTCTATTACTAAAACACCCCACTCCAAAGGAAAATGAGTTTTAACCGTTAATTTTTGCCCCTCATATTGTGATGCAAAAAGTAAAAACTGTTTTAAAAACTCCTCACTTACAGGGTAAAGCTCATTCGTGTCTGTCGGGGAAGTCTCAATAAAATCAGAAATAGCGGCTATCGGATATTCTATTAAAAGTTCTTCTTCTTCAACAGTATCTTGTGAACGTTTCCCGGAAAAATTACAAGAGGCTAACCCCAAAATAAAAATTAGTGCTATTAGGGTGTACTGAAGAAATAATATACCTCTCCTTTTCATATTGTTTTTATATTTTACTTACGTTGCAAAGGTACAAAAAAAGTAATCATAAATGATCCTATTTTATTGATTTGGAACAAACCTCTTTGATAATTCCGGAAACTGAATATGGTTTAAGTTTATTTGCACTTGAGGATATCTTTCCTGAAGTTTTTTTGCCAACCATTCCGCAAAATAAATCGATCTATGTTGTCCTCCAGTGCATCCAAAATTGATCATTAATTGTTGAAATTCCCGTTCTAAATAATTATCAACTGCCATTATAATAATCTCTTCGACACTTCTCTTAAATTGTTCAACTACTTCATATTGTGAAAAATATTGTTGAATAGCAAGATCTGTCCCATTATACTCTTTATATTCCGGTATTCTACCCGGATTGGGTAAAAATCTACAATCAAACACAAAACCACCACCATGGGAACTTTCAGAAGTAGGTATCCCCACTTTAAATGAAAAACTTTGAATCGTAATTGTTAAATGCTTAGATTGTTCCAATGGTGATGAAAGATTCCCCTCTTTAGAAATAAAATCAAGCAGATTCCAAAGTGTTGGGATTGAAATAGGAAGAGTTTTATTCCTCAAAATATAACGAATATTTTGTAATGCATAAGGAATACTTTGCAAGAAATGACTCTTTTTCTCATAATATCCCCTGTAGCCATACGCTCCAAGAGCTTGCATAATACGAATCAATACAAAACCAATGTAATAGGTCTCAAATTTCGTTTTATCCACTTCTATATAGCGTGCCAATTGATCGATATAAAAATGATACAATTCCTCCCGAATCTTTTCCGGAATATCAGCTTTTCCGTCATATAAAAGAGATGCTAAATCATATTGCAATGGACCTCTTCTTCCTCCTTGATAATCAATAAAGTAAGGTTTACCTTGATGCAACATTATATTTCTGGATTGAAAATCCCTAAACATAAAATATTGTGCATCTGCTTCCAATAAAAATTGAATCAATCTATTAAAATCATCCTCCAATTCTTGTTCATCAAAATGAGCATGAACTAATTTCAAATAATAGTACTTAAAATAGTTCAAATCCCAATTCATCGATTGTCGATCAAACGCAGCTCTGGGATAACAGAGGGAAAAATCGATATCTTTCTCATTTAACAACTGAATTTTTGGAAGCTCCTCAAGTACCCTTTTATACCATTCGATCGTTGCTTCACCTAAGCCTTCCTGACCTCGATCTTGCTTTAAAAATTCAAAAAGGGTTATATCCCCAAGATCTTCTATAATATAATATTGTCTATTTGGTGTAATGAAATAAATTTCCGGAACCGCAATTTTTTTGTTTCTAAATGACTCCGTAAAACCAAAAAAAGCTTCATTTTCTTTAACATCACTATTATAAACACCGATAACAGGCTGATGATCACGAAAAGATATTCTGTAATAAATTCGAGGTGATCCGGACTGAGGTAATTTTGTAATTTCTAAATGAGTCTCTTTAAATAGGTCTGTTACTATCGTTTTTATTATCTCCATACTCAATATTTTTAGAAAAGCAAAGATACAAAAAAAAGAGGCCTAAAAACAGTTGATTTTCAAGCCTCTTTGTACCACGGGCCGGGGTCGAACCGGCACGAGTATTACCTCACCGGTTTTTGAGACCGGCGCGTCTACCAATTCCGCCACCATGGCAATAATGTGATTCCGACAGGATTCAAACCTGTAACCTTCTGATCCGTAGTCAGATACTCTATTCAGTTGAGCTACGGAACCATCATTGTTTTGAACCGCGAAAATACAATTTTTTTTTAACATTTACCCTCATTCAAATAAAATTTGAAAAAATAATTTTTATATCGTTTTTTTTGTTAATTTTGCAGCCCTAAATTAATAACAATTAAATCATTAAACAATTATGGCAACAAGGATCAGATTACAAAGATTTGGTAAAAAGAATCAACCTTTTTACTCTATTGTAATTGCGGATGGTCGTGCACCACGAGACGGGCGTTTTATCGAGAAGATTGGAACCTATAATCCATTAACCCATCCTGCAACTATTACTTTAAATTTTGAAAGAGCATTGTATTGGGTTGAAGTAGGTGCTTCTCCCTCTGAAACTGTTCGTTCGATTCTTAAACGTGAGGGTGTAATGTTAATGAAACACTTAAGAGGCGGAATTGCCAAGGGTGCCCTGACTGAAAATGAAGCTCAACGTCGTTTTGAAGCTTGGAAACAAGAGAAAGAATCAAAAATAAACAATTTAAAACGAGAAGCAGTAGAACAAGAACGCAAGGAATCTAAACTGCGTTTAGAAAGTGAAAGTAAAGTTAGAGAAGCAATTGCTCAAAAAGTAGCAGCTAAATATCAAGCTGAAGCCCAAGCTGAAGCAGCAGCTCAAGCTGAGGCTGAAGCAGCAACTGAAGGAGAAAGCAGTGATGATGTTCAAACTGAAGAGCCTATTGCAGAAGAAAACAATCCTGAAGTAAAAGAAGATAGTGCTGAATAATTCACTATTTCTATTGCACTAAAAAAAGAGATCTGAACAGATCTCTTTTTTTTATTTACGTTTTCCAACACAAAAAAAGGGAGTTTAAAATTTTAAACTCCCTTTTTTTTAATTCAGAATAAAACTTATTTAACAACTACTTTTGTGGTATAAGTTTTATTATCTTGAGTTACTTTTAACATATAAATTCCGGGTTTAAGTTCAGAAACATTAACATGAACAGTAAGTTCATTTACAACATCATTGTAAACTTTTTGTCCAACAATATTGAATAATTCTACATTTGCAGTGCTGGCAGTGGGTAAATTCACTGTAAAGTTATTTGTTGCCGGATTTGGATAAACTGAGATGTTTTTTTGATCAATTTCTTCCACACCTACCCATTCGCAGTCATCACAAGATGCAAGAACTGAAATTCCTGGACGTTTTAATTTTCCAATCCAAATAGAGTTACTAACATACTGACCTAAGAAAGTTGAAGAAGTATAAGTCCAATCCATTGCACACATAGAGTTGCTCTCTTCTGTCATTAAAGCAGTTGAACCAAAAGTACTATAATCATCTCTTGGATCTTCATTGTAATATGCGACAAATCTGTTAATATCTGTTCCTATTACGTCAGTGATAACTCTATTAGCTTTACCTGAGATAAAAGAGTACGCAACCGCAACAGTTTTAGTATTTAGGTTATTAAATCCTACTACCGGCAAATTTTTGTATACAAAATAGCCTCCCGTAGTATCATCAATTGTTAAAGGAACTTTAACGGTATAAAATTTTGGATGTGTTGCTTGAGCAATGGATGAATTACTAAAATCATAATCAATTTCGGCTTGTATAAATGCCGGAGTACCACCTGCATTAAGAGTCATATATTCAAGGTTATCATCAGCTATAATAGTCATTACCAATGTATCAACAGTAGTAGTAGGAACATTTTCTCCCCACAAATAAGCATAAATACAGCTCATTGAGTCGATAGAATAAGTATTGGTTCCTCCAATATAAGGTACGGGAATTGGTGTTCCATCCTCATCGCATAAACCAAAATAAAGATCATGCCAAATTTGCTCTTCAAAGTTAAAAACCTGAGCAAAGCTAAAGAACTGTGGACGTCCATCACCATCAGAATATTGAATTGTACCTACTGAATCTTGTAAGAAATTCACGTATCCATAATCCAATTCTGTTCCCATGTAATACATTAAATCTTCACAGTAGGAAAACCACCAAGAACCGGCTCCTGATCTGTCAGGACGATAATTAACTTCTTGTTTTTGTAAATTAAGATTCTCTTTCTTAATTGTTTGGGTTGAGATTTGAGCATAACCAACACTCACAATCATAACCATCACTAATAATGAGTAAATTTTTTTCATTTTTCTTTTTTTTAATAAATTTAACTATAATTTCACTTTTTAAATTTCAATACTGCTTTCAAGCAGCAAAGATATATAAAAATATAATATAAACCATATTAAATGAATAACTTTATAAAAAAAAGTGGAGTAGAAACCCCTACTCCACTTTTTAAACACGAATTAACTCTTCTTATTACTGAACAATCAATTTTTGTGTAGTAGATCCTTTCTGAGTAGAAATGTTAACTAAATAGAATCCTGAAATAAAATCAGAACAGTTAACCATCAATTGATTAGTTCCATACCCTAATGAAACAATTTCATTATAAACAACTTGTCCCATTAAATTAGTAATAGTTAATGTTGCAGCTCCTTGATCTTTAGAGAATAAATTAATAGTTACAGTATTAGATGTTGGATTAGGGAATAGTTTCATTTCTGAAAGTGTGTTCTCCTTGATACCCTCTTCATTCCAAAGTCCTTGATAAACTTCAGTTGTTTTTTTGATAACTCCAATATCTTCTTTATCGATATTCATTGCATAAACATAGTTTGTCGCTGATCCAAATCCGGCAACATTACCTGGTAAATAGTCAAAGTACCACATAATACTCAATTTACCATCAGTCGAGTTAGGAGCCATTTTGGGCCAGAAACACTCACCTTCCATTGTTACAAACAACTCCCCATACAATTCGCTGCTTACCCAGTCCACAAAATACATTTCAGGATGGTATGACAACCAACTAACTCTATTTTGGTCATCCCAGGTTGCACCATTATCATTAGACACTGTTGCAAAAATTCCATAATAGTACTCGGAAGTTGCTCCACAAAGATAAGGAGCCTCCATTGCTGCAGCATATACCATATAAACTTTACCTCCCTCAGCTACCAAGCTAGGAAAAGTAATTGGTCCATTGTTTCTGTAGTCTGAAAAGCTATATCCACTCATAAACCAAATGGTATCATCTCCATCCAAATTAGGACGTCCCAATCTACCGCTATAAGTTTCTGCAGTTGTTGTATCAAATGCAACAAGTGGAGTCATGGTTGAATTCCAGTAGAATAAGTTATCATACCCTGCCCAATAAGTATAGTAGCCGGGCTCATTTTCTTCTGTTCTAGCAGCCATATAAGTTCCAAAAGCAACGTGAACAGTACCATCATCTCCAATAGCAATCGATCCGGTTCCATCTGTAACAGCAGTCATAGGGAAATATTGGGTATCAAAGTCAAAATTATTTCCACCCACGAAAGGATAAACAGTATGTTTGGTCCATGTTGTTCCACCATCAGAAGATTCAATATAGTAGGTTTCTGAGAATCTTTCGATTACCAAAAGAGCAACTTTTCCACCTTTAGCAACCGCCATATAATTGTCTGCCATACTTTCATTTAATCCTGTCATCGCGCCAATCAACTGTGGTGCAGACCAAGTACTTCCTCCATCTGTTGATTTGAAATAAAGTAGTGGTGTTTGAAGTCCTTGATAAAGAACATCTTCAACATTATCTGTACATGCAAATAGATGAACTGTATTTCCCTCTGTAGCAATAGTCGGCCACAATAATACAGTGTTGGATGAATTATCTCCATCATGTGGAGGACCAATAAGCGTAGATTCAGTCCAATCTCCGGTTCCTTTTGTTGCTCTCTTACAAATTGTTAATCCATTATTTCCATTATGAGATACAACAATCTCACCATTCCCAACCGGTGCAATTACTCCCCATCCTGTACGTACAGATTCTATTCTTTCAGTAGCAGGAGGAGCCGGAAACCATGAGTTACCATTATAGTAATTATAACCTGTCCCTCTTTGTGAAGAAACTTGTCCAGTTGTCCACACTGCAGCTACAGTACCATCATTCCAGTTGGTAATTGTATTTCTTGATGTGGCATTAGTAACCGCATCATAATATGTAGATCCAATATTGGTAGTACTAAATGCACGAATAACTTCAGGAACTACATTTTCAGGAGTCATTTCGTTACCTGTAAGGGCTGTTTGTTTAGCCTTGGCAACAAATGATGTGTTCATTCGACTCGTTTTAGTTTGAGCAAAAAGTGTTGCTGAAACTAAAAACATTACAACTAAAAAAGATAATAATTTTTTCATACGATTTATTTTGGTTAAACAATTAATATTCCATCATGCAAAGATAAACTTTTTTTGCAAATTTTCAACTATTTATGAAATTATTTTTTTCTAAAATAAATTTCTATGGGTACACCTGAAAAATTCCACAAACTTCTTATCTTATTTTCTAAAAATCGTTTATAGTTTTCTTTAACATATTGGGGCATATTGCAAAAAAAAGCAAATGCCGGAAATGAAGTTGGAAGTTGTGTTACATATTTGATTTTTACCACTTTATCTTTCACTATTGGAGGGGGAGTTTCTTTAATAATCTCCAATAATTGGTCATTCAGTTGCGCCGTGCTTATTCTTCTCTTACGATTTTCATTAACCTCAATTGCTTTTTCAAGTACTTTATAAATTCTTTGCTTATTGATTACTGATGTAAAAATTATAGGAAAATCTGTAAAAGGAGCTGTCTTTCCATTGATTAATTTTTCATACTCTTTAACCGTTTTACTGTCTTTTTCTACTAAATCCCACTTATTCATAACAATCACAACCCCTTTACGATTTCTAGCCGCCAAACTAAAAATATTCAAATCTTGAGCATCAAAGCCGACAGAAGCATCACACATTATAATACAAACATCACTGTTTTCAATTGCTCTAACAGATCTCATCACGGAATAAAATTCCAAATCCTCACCTACTTTACTTTTTTTTCTCATTCCTGCAGTATCAACCAAGTAGAAATCAAATCCGAAACTATTATACCTAGTATATACTGTATCTCTTGTTGTACCCGGCAATGGAGTTACAATATGTTGATCTTTACCCAGAAATGTATTGATAATTGAAGATTTTCCAACATTAGGTTTCCCAACAACCGCTATTTTGGGCAGATCGTCCTCTTCATGAACTTGAGATTTATCGAAATGAGTGACAATTTGATCTAACAATTCCCCTGTTCCACTTCCTGAAATAGCAGATATAGGGAAGATTTGTTCTAACCCTAGCTCATAAAATTCTGCATAATCAAAATAATTTGAGGGCGAGTCAATCTTATTAACTACCAAATAAAAAGGTTTTTTTGATTTTCGTAGCATAAGACCTACCTCATGATCTAATGGGGAAACACCCTCTCTTCCATCTACCAGGAAAAGAATAACATCTGATTCTTCAATAGCTAATTTTACCTGTTTCCGTATCTCTAATTCAAATATGTCATCCGATCCTACAACATAACCTCCGGTATCGATAACAGAAAACTCATAACCACACCAATCCGATTTACCGTAATTTCTATCTCTGGTTACACCGGCGATCGAATCTACAATTGCTTCTTTAGTTTGTGTTAATCTATTGAATAACGTTGATTTTCCAACATTAGGTTTTCCTACCAATGAAACAATATTTCCCATTTCCCCTCTAATTTTTTTAATGATTAATAAAATTATAAAATATTGGCCAACTGCTCTTTAATCTTTTCCACCTCTTCTTTCATTTGAACCACTAACTGTTGTATTTCAAAATGATTGCATTTTGCACCTATTGTGTTAATTTCTCTACCCATCTCCTGTGTGATAAATCCCAATTTTTTCCCTTGAGATTCAGTTGCGTTCATCGTGTCCAGAAAGTAATTACAATGCTTTTCTAATCTCACTTTTTCTTCAGTAATATCCCATTTTTCAAGATAGTAAATCATCTCCTGTTCAAACCTATTGGAGTCAACAATACGTGATAATTCTGCAGCTTGTAGTGATTCATTGAGTTTATTTCTAATTTCCAACATCCTTTCATTTTCAAATGGATCAATTGAATCCAAAAATTCGATAATCAAATGAACTCTTTGAGTTAAATCTTTTTGTAAAACAGATCCCTCTTCTACACGAAATTGATTAACAAGGTCGCAAGTTTCCATAATTTTATCCTTCAACAAGAGCCAACATTCTTCATCCAAATCCTCTTTTTGAGTTGTAATCACATCAGGCATTCTAAGAACCTGTAAAAAAAGATCAGACTGAACTTCATTATTAAGATATTGAGACAAGTTTTTCAGTTGTTGGTAATACTCTTTTGCCAGGTCAAAATTAATCTCTATTGCCTGATCAGCACCATTAATTTTATCCTGATATATTGACACCTCTATTTTCCCTCTCTCTAAAGTTTGGGCTACCCAATTCCTGATTTCTAACTCTTTTTCTCTATATGTTGAAATAATTCGAGTTGAAATATCCAACTGTTTACTATTTAAGGCTCTAATTTCTATTACAATCATTTTCCCGGAAATCACAGTTGATGTTTTTCCGAAACCTGTCATTGATTTAATCATATCCTTTTAATAAAAAGGGTAGCAGAAGCTACCCTTAAAAATTTTTAACAACAATAAATTAAATTAATTTTCAACTTTTTTTCTAGTCGCATAACTAATTTTAAGTGCATTGTTTTTCCTTAACTCCGTTTTGATAACATTCACATATCTCATTTCAACATTTTTATCTACTTTGAGTGAAAATGTCAATTTGTTTTTATCCTCATCGCTACGGGATTCTTTAGCTCTCGCAATAAAATCCTGAACTTGAGTTTCTAGGTCTTCTTGTTTAATTGTCTGATCATTCAATTGAACAGATATTTTTCCGGGTGGAATTGTATTTTCATTTTTATTCAATGGTTCACCAATATAGATTGTTTCTACCAATGATTTTTTTTCCAACTTTTGAATCTCTGTTGCAGATGGTTCAGTAAATTTCACTTTAACATTTGTTTCTCTCATGTTTGTGATTACCATAAAGAAGAATAGAAACATGAAGATAATATCGGACATTGACCCGGTATTAATTTCAGGAAGTTCTTTTGTGTTTTCTTTTTTAAATCTAGCCATAATAAATATCTTTATGATTATTCACCTGTATTACTCCAGTCCATTGGCTTCGCTTCTGAAATCTGCATCGGTACCGCTTTTTTCACAGCAGATTGTAAAGCTGTATCTAACAGTTCATATTTTTTTCCAAAATACTGAAGTGATACTTTATCTCTTAACTCATTAACAGCCTTTTCCAGCTCATTTTGAACCTGTATATAAACATCATACGAAGTACTTTGGTCATTTTTGAGGGAGATAACTCCTTGAGACACCCGATAATCCCCAATATAATCTATTGACTTGGTCTCTTTCACGGGTAAATTGGGATCATCGTACGGATTTTCAATAAATTCTTTAGCTTTATCTTTCAGCTGATTAATAAAAACGATCTGACTATTAACAGAAATTTCATTCTTGAAATTCACAACCACATTTAAGACATTTCTTTCATTTATCTGTTCTTTTACTTCTTCTGTTGCATGAGGCGGTAACCTACGTGGGATCCCTTGTTCTGTATTAATCGAAGAAGTCAACAAAAAGAATGTGAGCAGAAGAAAAGAAATGTCTGCCATTGAACCTGTATTGATTCCTGGGGTTTTTCTTGCCATTTTATCTGTATTTTTTAACGAAATTCATAATAAGTGAGCCAATAACAGCTGCTATTGCTCCAAAGAATATAACGTAGAAGAGGATTATACCTGCTCCAACCCATTTCATCTCACCGGGTGAAGTTTGAAGTTTTATCGCCACATCAGTCAATTGATCAGTTGAAACAAAATATCCAATAATTGCAACAACAATAAGAAGAGCTACTCCTAATAAAACTCCTATTGAGGATTTAAAATTTTTCACAAGATGGAAGATTGCAAAGAAAGCCAATAATCCAACAGTTATAAAAAATACAATATAAAACCCATAAATTGCAAGATTTAATTGTACAGCACCTGCTTTAAAACTACTTACATTATCTTGTAACTCTTTTAGCTCAATTTCTTTTTTCTGAACAGAAATGTTAGCATCTATATGAGAAACTTGCTCCAGAAGAAAATTTAAAGCCTTAATGTTTTCAACTTCAACGAGATAATCTTGTTTAACAGCAGCATACTCATCTTCGAGTTCCAAAATATAGCCTTGAAGTTTATCAAGGTTTTCAACTTTGTTAAATTTCTCAACATAAGATTGAGCTGTGGGCTCTTCTGCAATAAGTCTTGCTGAATAAAAAGCAAAGTCGACTTTATACTGATCAAATTTTTCTTGATCCTTACCAATCTCTTTAAGAGAAGTTATAAAAGTGTAAAGAATCTCTTTTTTGTTTTGAGCCTCTTTATTTAATTTGCTTCTTTCTTCAATTTGAGATTGATACTTAGTAATAAATTCTTGAAGATTATCCACATTTGCAGCAGATAACTCTTCCAACATTTCCGGTGCAGCTGCTTTTACTTGCCCGGTCGCTTTGTAATTTGCCATAGATTTTTCATCAAAATTAAAAGAAAATATCAAAGCAAACAAACACGCTATACCGGCAATGGTGAAAATGATTATATTAACAATTTTTTTCATAATACAGTATTAATTTAATAGTTAAAGTGATCTAAAAATTATTTATTTTTGATCAAAATATCCATAAAAGTAATGGTAGCATCTTCCATATCACTAACAATAGAGTCAATTTTTGAAAGAATGTAGTTATAAAATATCTGTAAAATAATAGCTGTAATCAAACCAAATACAGTTGTTAATAACGCCACTTTCATACCTCCTGCAACAATTGTTGGAGAAATATCACCGGCTTTTTCAATATCATCAAAAGCGAACACCATCCCTACAACTGTTCCAAGGAACCCCAACATAGGTCCTAAAGCTAAGAAGAGAGAGATCCAGCTTAAGTTCACTTCTAATTTACTCATTTGTACACCACCATAGGAAACAACGGCTTTCTCCACTGAATCCATACCTTCGTCAAAACGATCCAATCCTTGATAGAATACACCGGCAATAGGTCCTTTTGTGTCGCGACAAAGTTCTTTTGCTTTTTCGATTCCACCGGTTTTAATTGCTTCGTCTATTTTTTCCAAGAATTTTCCGGAATTAATGGTAGCAAAGTTAAGATAAAAAATTCTTTCGATAACTAAAGCAAGTCCCAAAATCAAACATAACAAAATAGGAGCCATCCAAACAGTTCCCCCTTCAATAAACTTGTTTTTTAAAACATAGTGCAAACTTTCTTCAGCAGCTGTATCAGGATCTTCAGCTCTTTCTAGTCTTGCTGCCCCGGCAACTTCCTCTGTTGCTTCTTCTGCAGCTTCTGTTACATTTTCTGTTTTTTGTTTGTCAGGAGCAGTTTCTTGTTTACTATCTTGCGCAAAAACAGTGTTTGAAATACCGAATGCTATAAATAATACAACGGTAAATAAAGCGATTAATTTTTTCATAATTACTTTTGAAATTTAAATTAATGAATGTGTTGTTTACAAATTTTATTTTATTATCTTTATTATCAATCAAATAGCTGCGGAGAGAAAGGGATTCGAACCCTTGAAACGCTTTCGGCATTTACACACTTTCCAGGCGTGCGCCTTCAACCACTCGGCCATCTCTCCGAAGTTAAACAATTGAGCGTACAAAATTATATAAAAATAATGAGTTATTCCGTTTTTTTATCTTTTTTT
The DNA here is from genome assembly GCA_029570835.1 of Bacteroidota bacterium. GTDB lineage: Bacteria > Bacteroidota > Bacteroidia > Bacteroidales > WCHB1-69 > UBA5429. The sequence goes on along the minus strand of JAKPTX010000089.1, from coordinate 18,069 downwards.
TTTTATTTTTATTTTACTTATCTTTGCAAAGTCAAATTTTGTATCAAATATTTAACATTTTTACTTATGAAAAACACACCTATTAGTAGAGAGATTGTTGATGAGATATTATCCAAAAGCGGTATTCGTCAATTAGGAGTTGCCTCTATCCGAGAAATAAAACGTTTAATCAATGACATTGAAGTTGCCAGTGGTGAAGAGTTTATTAGAATGGAAATGGGAATTCCCGGGTTACCGGCTGCTGCCATTGGTATAGAAGCTCAAATTAAAGCTCTACAAAATGGATGCGCTGCTATCTACCCTGATATTGATGGTATCCCGGAGCTTAAAAGTGAAATGTCTATATTTATCAAAAACTTCTTGGATATTGATGTATCACCCAGTGGCTGTATCCCCACTGTTGGATCTATGATGGGCGGAATGGCTGCATTCATGACCATGTCAAGAGCTGATAAAAAGAAAGATACAACACTTTTTATTGACCCGGGATTCCCTGTACAAAAACAACAACACAGAGTATTAGGACTAAAATTTGAAACTTTTGATGTTTACAATTATCGTGGAGAAGCATTAAGAGGAAAATTGGAAAGTTATTTACAAAAAGGAAATATTCACTCCATTATATACTCCAATCCTAATAATCCTTCCTGGATCTGTTTTACTGATAAAGAACTTCAAATTATTGGAGAATTGGCAAACCAGTATGATGTAGTAGTATTTGAAGATTTAGCTTATTTTGGAATGGACTTCAGAAATGATATTTCTCAACCCGGAAAAGCTCCATTTCAGCCTACTGTCGCCAAATACACTCAAAATTATGCACTACTCATCTCCAGTTCCAAAGCATTTAGCTATGCCGGTGAACGTATAGGAATGTTAGTACTATCTGACCATCTCTATAATAGAAAGTATGATGACCTCATCCCCTATTTTGGAACTCCTTTATTTGGTAGAGCAATCATATATGGTACAGTATATGCAATGAGTTCCGGAACATCCCACTCTGCACAATATGCATTGGCTGCTATTCTCAAAGCATGTAACGATGGAAGCTATCGATTCCTGGATGATGTTAGAATATATGCAAAAAAAGCAAATATGATGAAGAAAATGTTCATCGATAACAATTTCTACATTGTTTATGATAAGGATGAAGATAAGCCATTGGCTGACGGATTCTATTTCACTATTGCTTATCCAAATATGTCAGGTGAAGAATTACTTAAAGAGTTCTTATATTATGGTATCAGTGCTATTACATTATCTATCACCGGAAGTGAAAGAACTGAAGGTTTAAGAGCTTGTGTATCCTTAGTTCCACTCGAACAATTACCTTTGTTAGAAAAGAGATTGCAACAATTTAAAGCAAATCATTAATAATACTACCATACCTATTTTATTAAATTAAACTATAGCATTTATGAATATTACAAAATTAGATCAAGTAGTTGAGTTAGTTAAATCAAAACCCAAAAAAAGATTAGTTGTTGCTTATGCCAATGATGAGCATACTATTGAGGCAGCTTATAATGCTGTCAATATGGGAATTGTAAGTGCAACTTTAGTTGGAGAAGAAACTACTATACGCAATGTATGTAAGAATCTGAATATTGATCCTTCCCTTTTTACCATCATTCACGAACCCGTTGATACAAAAGCAGCACTAACTTGTTGCGATATCATCAATGAAGGGAAAGGGGATATCTTAATGAAAGGCGCTTTACCGACGGATAAATATATGCGTGCTATTCTCAATAAAGAGCGTGGATTGTGTCCTCCCAATGCAATTATTACTCACATTACAGTATTTGAAAATCCGGCTTATCACAAACTCATTATTGCCGGCGATTGTGCTATTATTTTGAATCCTGATTTAAAGCAAAAGCAGTTTATTTTGAAATCTATTATTGATACTGCCCATGCAATCGGTATAGAAAAACCAAAAGTAGCTATTATAGCAGCAACTGAACAGATGTCTCCGGCTATGCAAGCTTGTGTAGATGGCGCTATTTTATCTAAAATGGTAGAACGTGGGCAAATTAAAGGAGCATTGGTGGATGGACCTATCTCTTTGGATGTCGCATTAGATGAAGAAGCCGCAAAAATTAAAAAAATGACCGGTGAAGTTGCCGGAGATGCCGATGGACTTCTTTTCCCTAATATCGAAAGCGGAAATGTATTTTATAAAGCATCTACCAAATTTAATAAAGCTGAATGTGGCGCATTTTTAGCAGGTGCCAAAGTACCATGTGTGTTATCTTCAAGAGGTGATACTGCGCTTACAAAACTGTATTCTATTGCGATCTCTGCTGCTTTTAATTAATTTTTAATTAAAAAGATTACGGCCTAATAAACATGATAAAAAAATTTTTTATTCGTCGAATACGAATTTTGTTCCTACTTTTTACCCTTTCAAGTAGCTCTGCACTCTTTGCGAGCTACCTGTTTATTCCTATGGATTTAACTCAGGCCAATCACCTCAAAGCATACGGTATTGCTTTTTATTCTATTGAAAGAGGAATTGATGTGAGCTGGTTATTAAATTACAAGGGGGGAAGTTTTATGATGATCTATGACTCCAAAATTGAAGATGAATGCTTAATTCGAGGAGTCACTTGCAATGTTATCGCTGATGTTCAGATGCAGGGAATTCTTCATGAAATCTCTGCCTCTGACTCCAATATGGATGAAATTCGACTTACAAAAGTCCCAAAAATAGCTGTCTATTCCCCAAAAAACAAACTTCCCTGGGATGATGCTGTTACCTTAGCCTTAACCTACGCTGAAATTCCCTACGATGTTATTTATGATGAGGAGGTGTTGACCAATGCACTTCCCAAATATGACTGGTTACACTTGCACCATGAAGATTTTACCGGTCAATACGGAAAATTCTGGGGAAGCTATAGAAATGCTGCCTGGTACATTGAAGATGTCAATACGAACGAGGCTATGGCTAAAAAATTAGGATTTAACAAAGTTTCTCAGATGAAACTGGCTGTTGCAAAGAGAATCAAGGATTTTGTTTCAGGGGGTGGATATCTGTTTGCTATGTGTTCCGGACCAGATAGTTTTGATGTTGCTTTAGCTGCTGATGGTGTTGATATTTGTGATACTCCGTTCGATGGTGACCCTATCGAACCCAACGCTCAAAGCAAATTAAATTTTGATAATTGTTTGGCATTTACCGACTTCAATATCGTCTTAAATCCATATACTTACGATATTTCCGATATCAATGTGGATCCTAATCTTCATATGTCAAACAAAAAAAATGATTATTTCAATCTCTTTGAGTTTTCTGCAAAATGGGACCCCGTCCCTACTATGCTATGCCAAAATCACCAAAATGTGATCCCCGGATTTATGGGACAAACTACTGCATTTAGAAAAAGTAAAGTTAAATCCCATGTTGTAATTATGGGTGAATCCAAACTCTTTGATGAAGTAAGGTATCTCCACGGAACTTATGGAAAAGGAACATTTACATTTTATGGAGGTCATGATCCCGAGGATTATCAACATTTTGTGTATGACCCTCCCACTGATTTAGATTTATTCCCCAATTCTCCGGGTTATCGTTTAATTTTAAACAACATTTTATTCCCGGCAGCAAAAAAAGAGAAACAAAAAACTTAATTGTCATTTTTTTTTTGTATTTTTGCACTTTCAAATGTCAAAGCTAATTGGATTAACCAATTATTCAATTTATATCTTTCTTTTCTTTAATTTTTCACATCATTATTATTATGACAGATTCTCAAGAGAATGGCCGTAAGAGAAAACGAATCTCTATGCCAGTAACTGCCTCTAGTTCTAACAAAGTTACTTCAAAAACATCTTCCTCAACATCAACTGTTTCAACAGTGATTCCTCCTATTGAGACTCCATCTTCTACTGCTATCATTTCTGAAAAAATGCTGAATGAAAAAGCAATTGAAACAACTCCAGAGGAACTAAAAACAACTAAAAGTGCAAAAAGTTCCAGAACAACTAAAAGTACTAAAGTTGAAAAAGAGATAAAAGAGGAAAACTCTGAAGCAAAAACTCAAGAAAAGGAGAAACCCTCCACCAGAGCAAAACGTTCCGCAACTCAATCTACAAAAAAAACAGCTACACAAAAAAAATCTGATGAAGTCAATAAAGACTTATTACTTATTGATGATCCTATTTTGGAAGAATATTCAAGTATTAACGAATTGGACCAATCCCGAATCGATGAGATAGAAGCTGAATCCGTAGAAAATCAAAAATTAATTGATCAGGATGAAGATGGGGACGATGAAGAACTACCCATTACCTCTGAAGAAGCTGACTCTCCCACTGATACTGATGATCAAGATGAGACATCAACCCAAGAGGATGAGTTTTGGAAATTGATTGAAAAGTCTGAATATCAAGCTTCTGTTATGGGGGAGGGTGTCTTGGAAATGACATCGGACAATAGTGGATTTTTAAGATCTTCAGATTATAACTACTTACCATCTCCCGATGATATCTATGTTTCTCATGGATTGATTAAAAAATTTGGATTAAAAAATGGAGATACCATATCAGGGCTAATCAGACCTCCAAGACATGGAGAAAAATATTTCCCTCTATCCAGTGTTGAAAAGATCAATGGAAAACTTCCCGAAGAGGTAAGAGACAGAATCTCTTTTGACTTTTTGACCCCTATGTTCCCCGATGAGAAAATAAAACTAACTGATGATCATCAGTCCAATATCAGTACCCGCGTTATTGATCTTTTTGCTCCTATTGGAAAAGGACAAAGAGGACTCATCGTTGCTCAGCCTAAAACGGGGAAAACAGTACTTCTTAAAGAGATTGCCAATGCTATTGCCAATAACCATCCGGAAATATACCTCATCATCTTGTTGATTGATGAACGTCCTGAGGAGGTTACAGATATGCAACGCAGCGTTCGTGCCGAAGTGATCTCATCCACTTTTGATGAATCAGCGGATCGCCACGTAAAGATTGCCAATATTGTACTTGAAAAGGCAAAACGAATGGTTGAGTGTGGCCATGATGTTTGTATTCTTCTGGACTCTATCACACGTTTAGCCAGAGCATACAACACGGTTCAACCTGCTTCCGGAAAAGTATTATCTGGAGGAGTTGAAGCTAATGCTCTTCAAAAACCTAAACGATTTTTTGGTGCTGCCCGAAATATTGAAAATGGAGGGTCTCTAACTATTATCTCTACAGCTTTGATTGATACCGGTTCAAAAATGGACGAAGTTATTTTCGAAGAGTTTAAAGGAACAGGAAATATGGAGTTGCAGCTTGACAGAAGATTATCCAACAAACGGATCTTCCCCGCTGTTGATATTGTTGCTTCAAGTACACGTCGTGATGATTTATTACAAGCCCCTGAAGTACTTCAAAGATTATGGATCCTGAGAAATCACTTAGCTGATATGACCACTATTGAAGCAATGGAGTTTATTAAAGACCAAATGAATCGAACTTCATCCAATGAAGAACTTTTGGCAACAATGAATAGCTAATAGCTATTTATTGATTTTATTCAGATTGATCTATTGAATTAGTTTTTTGTTCACTTTTCCAAAAAATTAGAAAAAGAGTGACTAAAATTGGAATTGATTTAACACTCTTGAAGGGAAGTTACTTTACATTATTATCAAAAAAGAAAACTATTATTATTGATAATCAGCATTATACATTGCAAAATAAATTATTTTAAACTTTCATCGAACATTAGTAAAAAAAGTGTTATATTTGCGCCCTATCAAAATAATTAAATACTGAAATTATGTTTAAAAATCAACCAAAGGGGTTAATCCCCGCAGCACTTGCCAACATGGGAGAACGTTTCGGTTTCTACGTGATGATGGCTATTTTGCTTTTATTTCTGAACAATAAATTTGGATTTTCCGGGTCTGAAGGCGCTATTATCTATTCAGTTTTCTATGCCTTAATCTACGTTTTAGCATTAGTAGGTGGATTAATTGCCGACAGATCTAAAAAGTACAAAAGTACTATCATCGCAGGTTTGGTATTGATGACGATAGGATACATCCTCATCGCCATCCCCACAAAAACACCTGTAGAAAATTTCCCGCTAATTTTGGGGTACACCTGTTTCGGACTGTTCGCCATAGCTTTTGGTAATGGTCTGTTTAAAGGTAACTTACAAGCAGTTGTAGGTCAGCTTTATGATAATCCGCAATACGCCGAAAAGCGAGAAACAGGATTCCAAATTTTCTACATGTTTATCAACGTTGGTGCTATGTTTGCTCCTATCATGGCAGTGGGTTTAAGAAACTGGTGGGTTCAAAGCAATGGTTTTAAATTTGATGCAGACCTTCCCGCTCTTTGTAACCAATATTTGGGTGGCACAATCACACCTGAAGCACAAACACGTTTGACAGAATTGGCTGCTCAAGTGGGTGACACTACCGGTGATTTAACACTCTTTGCCAATCAGTACCTGAATATCTTCATGGAAGGATATCACTATTCATTTGGTATAGCCATTTTCGCAATGCTTATTTCATTGACTATATTTTTGGCAAATAAAGCCAAATTACCTGATCCTGCACAAAAATCTGTAGAGGCAAAACAAAATACTCAAGAAGTTGAAATGGATATCAAAGAGATTAGACAACGTATGTATGCACTATTTGCTGTTTTTGGCGTTGTTATTTTCTTCTGGTTCTCATTCCACCAAAATGGACAAACCCTTACACTATTTGCCAGCGACTATACAAAAATGATTAATATTAACTTAGGTTTTACTACTTTGCAAGGAGCAGAAGTATTCCAGGCATTTAATCCTATTTTTGTTGTATTTCTTACACCTGTAATTATCGGACTGTTCGGTTGGATGCGTAATAAAGGATGGGAAGTTTCTACTCCAAAGAAAATTGCAATAGGTATGGGAATTGCTGCCTTGGCTTTTGGAATTATGACATTGGGGTCTATCGGATTACCAGATGCAGCAGAAAGAACTGCAATGGGCGGACTAGATGAATCTATGCGCGTTTCTCCATTCTTGTTGATCATTACTTATCTTGTTTTGACTGTGGCTGAACTATTTATCTCTCCACTGGGAATTGCTTTCGTTTCAAAAGTTGCACCTCCAAAATATCAGGGTATCATGCAAGGTGGATGGCTCAGTGCCACTGCTTTAGGAAACCAACTACTTTTCATCGGTGTAATTTTCTACAATAGCATTCCTGTATGGGCAACCTGGATGATTTTTGTTGTAGCTTGTTTGATCTCTATGACCATCATGTTATCCATGCTTAAATGGCTCGAAAAAGTAGCAAGCTAATAAATATTTTAAGAAATAACTATGAAAGAGGCTGTCTGCACAAGGCAGCCTTTTTTGAAGGCGGAAGGTTGAAGGCGGAAGGCGGAATCCAATTACGAATTACGAATTACGAATTACGAATTACGGAATCCTAAATTTAGAAATTAGAAATTAGAATTTATAATTTATAATTATTTGATTATTAGGTGTTTAGATTCAAAATTGGATTCATTTTATATTTTAATTTTTTCTTCTTTTTGGAAATAAAAAAATTGGGGGGCAGAATGGGTATTGCTCTCCGGTTATTTCATCACCCCACTCTAGAATATCAAACCTTTTAGGTAACTACACAAATTACGAAATCCGAAATCAATAAATCGTTACCGTTCCGTTCACCACTTTTCCTCCTTTTCCTTCGGATTTGTAAAAAATGACGTAGGTGTAGGCGCCGTTCATGCAACCTTCGCCTGTCCAGCCTTGTTCCGGATTTTGAGAGGTAAAGAGCAGATTTCCCCAGCGATTGTAAATATAGATGGTGTACTCTTCAATTTTATCGGGATAGGCAAAAATCGGCTTAAACTGATCGTTTAATCCATCGGAATTGGGAGTGAAACTACTGGGAATATAGAGCTCTTGTTCACAACGTTGATAGAAAACTTCAATCTCTGCGGTTTCATCAAAACAGAGATTGGAGACTAACACCTGATAAACACCGGCATATCTCACCAAATAGGTGGCTTCTGTCGATCCATCCTGCCACAAATAGGTGCAATAAGGTGTTTCCGCTGAAAGAAGCAAATGTTGACCTTCACAAAGCGTAGTATCATTGCCTAAATCGACTTCAATTGGATATAAATAACCCAAATAGATCGTATCGCTTACCTGTAAACATTCATCTGTAACGATGACCCAATAATCTCCTTCAGAACTCGCCAAATAGGTTGTATTTGTGGACAAATCTTGCCACAAATAGGTGGCAGGATGGGGTTGCTCTGCGTTCAGGAGCAACGTTGCCAAGGCACATAGAATGGAGTCGTTACCCAAATTCACCGAAGATTGCGGATAGAGTTGAACGTTGATATCATTGAGAGAAACTGTACAACCCAAATTGGTGACAGATACCGAGTAATGCCCCGCCGTATCAATGACAATGGAAGCGGTTGTATCTCCGGTGGACCACAAATAATGCAGTGCATCAGGGTTTTCAACGGAGAGTTCAGTTCCTTGGCACAAAATAGTGTCTGTGGAAAATGGAATTACAGGCGGAGGCACCACGACAACAAATGTGGTAGTAGTATCGGGACAAGTATAGTGTAAAACCAGTTGAACGGTTAGCGTACCTGCTGTAGTTAAGGGGAGATTTACAATAGGCGAGTTCGGATATAGCGTTCCATCTACAATCCAATCTATGGCAACAGAATCGGGATTATGAGGTACTTCCAGATGCAGCAGATCTCCGACACAGCGGTAAACGGTTGCAGAATCCACAGGACTCAAATTGGAATAAGCAACAGGAGATTCATAATAATTAACTCCTGAGTCGTTATTATGGAAGTAAAGAAAGTTCATGTGTCCGGTAGTATCAGGTCTCATATTATATCCAAATTCATCAATAGTCGCACTGAAACCATTTTCATTCTCTAGGATAAAAAAGTCGGGAATAGAATCGTTAAAAAGTCCATATTGCAGATAGTAATAATCACCGTTTGTTTGGGGGAAGGTGTCAAAAGCAGTAGAAGGAATTAGTTGGTGATTGATATACATGGTGTGAATTCCTTCCGGTTTAACGAAAATTTGGAGATCTGCATAAGTGGTATCAGGAATTGGAGATATTTTGCATTGTGTTGTTGGGAAGAGCCATTTTTTTACCATGCGATCAGCTGCGTGTAAATAGTTCTTATTATTGAATGGAAGTACTTCACAATTATCGTATTTTTGCCAAAATTGCCCCGTAGAAGTATGAGTTAAATAATATTTATAATTGGCATGAACATGAGGACCACAATTATTTGAAAAAAAACCATCTACATCACTCCTATAAAATGCAAAAGGAACATCAATTAAAAAGGGTGGAAAAGCTTGCTCACAACCATTCAATCGCCCATCAACAGCTAAAATGTTTAATAGTGAATTAGAAGATAATTGATTACATCTGTATATTAAACAATTACCAGTAGATGAGCTATGAAAAGAAAAGTTTAAATATAGTTCTTTTTGAAAGTTTGGATGTACATATTTCACCAATAAAAAATCTCTCCCATAATAAAGGTGTTTGTTGGTAGTTGATTTGAATCTTTTTCCGTAGTGAAAGTCAAATGTAAAAGCTGTTGTATATGAACAAAAATAAGTGACAATTTTTTTACAGTTGCTTGTGGTAATAATTTTATTTGTATCATTAGGATGGAATGATAAACTAAGTGGAAAATATAACACTTCACCTTTTTGTAAGGTTGTATCAAATGGAAAAGTATATATAGACCCATTACTATTATGGAAAGTCGGTACGTGTAGAACTGTATTATTTTCTGTTGCTATTATCATTATACAATTTGTACCATTAGAGGACGTATTAACAAAACTATACGGATCATTCAATCTCACTTCAGAGGAATGAAGATTTAAGGGTATAATAGGGAGTTTTACAGATTGCTTTCCATAAGTTGCATAAAGCGCTGAATCAATATAAAGTACTGAATCAACACGATTAGTTTGCATATAGACAAAAATATCTTGAGTTGAATAGATATATACTCCTTTTTGTTCAATAGTTCGGGATGTGTCATAACTGATTGCGGTAGGCACATTGCACATAATCTCATTTTTGGGAACAGCAATTACCAACACACTATCCGGAACCACTGTAAAAGTTTGATAAAAAGAGGTGTTGGGGTTTTCAATATATCCGGTGCATAAGGTATCTCCTATAATATAGATCAAAGCGCTATCAGGCATTAAATCGGAATAAAGATTCACTGAAGAAGTAACCCAAAACTCACGCCCGGCATTGGTCAGTTCTTGTGCTTGTAAGGACAGAAAGGAAAGGATCAATAATATTGCAAAAATATAGCGTTTCATTTCAATTTAGAATTTAGAATTTAGAAGTTTTGTGGTTAGAGTTTGATTTTTTGTCGCTTGTTTTTAACTTCTAATCTTCTAATTTTCAACTGGTTTGACACAGCAAAGTTAGTTGTTTTTTTTGTATTTGTCAATATTTTTGTGTGATTATTTTTTGAAATTATATCAAATGTTTGATTATCAATAACATAAATGTGGAATAATCATGTTACCCCTATAGGGTTATGTTGAAGGCGGAAGGCGGAGGGCGGAAGGCGGAATGAAACAATTACGAATTACGGGACCGAAAATTTTAATTAATCGCAATTATTGTAGGGACAGGTCGCGACCGTCCGAGGAAAATAAAACAATAAACATGGTCGTAAACATGGTCGTAAAAATGGTTGTAGAGACAGGGCATGCCCTGTCTCCATGATGTTATTATGCGACACATTAAATCACAACAAATAATTGATAATCACGGAATTACAAATCACAAAATTGAATTTACCGCGATTGTAGGGGCAGGGCTTGTCCCTGCCCTTTTCCAGAGTGGGGTGATGGAAAGACTGAAAAGGGAGATCTATGCTGCCCCCCAATTATTTAAAATACCAAATAAGAAGTAAGAAGTAAGAAATAAAGGCGGAAGGCGGAGGGCGGAAGGCGAAATGAAGTGAGAATTAATTCTCAATTTAGGAATCGTAATTCGTAATTCGTAATTGAAAAGAATCCGAAATCATGTTAATTCTAAATTTTTTTGACAATTTGTCTCTTATTTTGTTGTTTTGTGTTACTTTTGCACATCATAAGAACTTGAAAGGTAGAATTGGAATGGGAGATTGATTTTGGGAGGTTCTTGATACGTAATTTTAATACTTTTTATATGATTATTATATCTATCGGGAATGAGCTATTGTATGGCAAAACGGTCAATACGAATGCGTCATTTATTGCAGAACAGCTTTTTAATATCGGGATTGAAGTGGAGGAGGTGATTACCATCGGGGACAATAAAGAGGATATCGAAAAGGCTCTGAATCAGGCGTTTGAAACTTCAAATTGGGTGATTACAACGGGCGGATTGGGACCTACTAAGGATGATATCACCAAAAAGGTGATTGCCGATTATTTTGATTGTTCGTTGGTGATGGATCAGCCTACTTTGGAGCGGATCACCGAGATGTACAGACGAAGAGGGACGCAAATTACTGAAGTGAACCGGCGGCAGGCTGAAATACCGGAGAAAGGCATCGCACTTCGCAATGACCATGGTACAGCACCCGGAATCTGGATTGAAGAGGGTGAAAAAGTTGCGGTTATTCTGCCGGGAGTGCCGTTTGAAATGAAAGCAATCATGATTGAAGAGGTGATCCCCCTGATAGAAAAAAAACGGAATAAAAATCAGGTTGTCATTCATAAAGAGATCGTTACCGCCGGGATTGGAGAGAGTGCTCTGTCGGATTTGATTGAAAGTTGGGAGCTGGCACTGCCGGGTCATATCACATTGGCTTATTTGCCGACACCCGGAAAGCTGATGCTCCGTCTGACCGGTCGCGGGAATAAGGCGGAAAAAGAACTGCTGGATCAAGAACTGGAACATCAGTTGGATCAGTTGATTCAGCTGGTCCCCCAATATATTATTTCAACAAAAAATGAAAGCATTGTAGAAGTAATTAGTAAAAAATTAATTAAAAAGGGTCAAAAATTAGCCGTTGCGGAAAGCTGTACAGGTGGTTTTTTGGCACATCAGATTACATTGCTGCCCGGTGCTTCCCAGTTTTTTGAAGGAGGAATTGTTTCTTACTCCAACACCATTAAGCGGGAAATCTTGAATGTCAGGGAGATCAATCTCAAAAAACATGGCGCAGTCAGCGAGTTTGTGGTAATCGATATGGCGATGAATACGATGAATCTTTTTGATGTGGATTACGCTATTGCCATTTCGGGGATTGTCGGTCCGACCGGAGGAACACCCGAAAAACCGGTGGGAACAGCCTGGATTGCGGTGGCGTCACCAACCAAAACAGTAACCCAACAAGTGAATTACGGAACTCAGGGTGGGAGAGAAGTGATTATCCAACGCATTGCGGGAGCAGCGTTGTACCTTCTGTATCAACAATTGCAGTAAATGCTATAATTGAAAGTGGTGATCTTCCAGTCTGGCGCCTATTTTTTGGATACATGCCGTGCCTAAACGAGATGCCAACGCACCACTTTTCTTCACGTCATAATCGTTCATTAATCCATAAAGGAATCCGGCAGCGTAAATATCTCCGGCTCCGGTAGTGTCGATACACTCTCCGGGAACGGGATCGATATGCGTTACAACGCCGTTTACCTTGGCGATAGAACCGCGGGCACCTAACTTAACCACTGCAACATCACAATGTTGGGAGAGGATTTCAAGTGCTTCCAACTCCTCTTTTCCGGTGTAAGCTCTGGCTTCATCCTCATTGGCAAAAATGATATCCACGTAGTTTTCAACCAAATCCTGAACCAGGTCATGCATCGATTCTACTAAATTGTAGCTCGCCATATCCATGGAAATCAATCTTCCGCACTGTTTGGCTTTTTTGCAGATATCCAAAACCAATTCGCGGTTGAAGATAAGGTATCCTTCAACATGAATGATATCGTACTGTTTCAAAATGTTAATATCGATCTCTTCGGGCGACAAAGTGGATGCGGCTCCCAAGTAGGTGGCAAAAGTTCTTTCTCCATTGGAAGAAATGAATGTGGTGGCAATACCGGTGTCAATATCGGAATAGAGCGTATGTACATCGATTTTGGCATTAATCATATCCTGTCTGAAAAAATCTCCCATCTCATCTTTGGCAATTTTTCCGATATAACCCGCAAGAGCGCCTAATCTGGCTAATCCGTAAATGGTATTGGAAGTGGAACCACCGGATGCAATTTTTTTAGGAAGATGCTGGATCGCCTGATCAATCTCTCTTTTCTTTTCAATGTCGATCATCTCCATTCCGCCCTTTTGTAGTCCAAACTGTTCAAGTATCTGATCGTTTTCTATTTCAATTAAAATATCCACTAAGGCATTTCCAATTCCTAAAATCTTTTTCATTTTACTCTTTTTTATCGTTAATAAAATGTGCAGCGCACCATTGATTCAATTCCAAATGAGATACATACCTGAGACCCAGCTGATTACATTTTTCCTGAATCTTTGCCAAATCCTCACCTACATAGAATCCGCTTAAAAAAATCGATCCTCCCGGCTGTAATGTCGCAACATATTGGGGTAGGTCATTCAATAAAATATTGCGATTGATATTGGCGAAGATCACTTCGTAAGAGTCACCCTCAATAGTTTGAGCATCACCCCATTTCACGGTAATCTCTTCGGTATGATTCCGTTCATTATTTTCAATATTGTTCAGATAAGCCCACTCATCATTATCAATTGCAGTGACTGGTCTGGCTCCTTTAAGGTAAGCCAATATGGCTAAAATCCCGGTTCCGGCACCCATATCGAGTACACTTTTGCCGGCGAGTTCCTCTTTCAGGATATGTTGTACCATGAGTGAGGTGGTTTCGTGATGTGCCGTCCCAAACGACATTTTGGGTTCAATAACAATCTCATACTCAACACCTTCCATGGGATCATGAAAGGGTGCCCGAATGAAACAACGATCGGCAATCAGCACCGGACTGTAATTGGATTCCCAGATCTGATTCCAATTCTGAGTTGGAATTTCGCTCCATTGATACTTCACCTGAACATCAAAATCGTGTTCGGATAAAGTCTCTTTTAATAATTCTTTATTAAAAAGATCTTTGGGAATATAAGCTAAAAACTCCTCATCTGTTTCTCCGTCAGCGAAGCTATCGCATCCCAGTTCAGATAAAAATGTAATAAAAATCTCTTTCCAGGGCTCCGCCTCACTTAATTCAACTTTAATTTCAATATAGTTCATCTGTAGTTTAAAAGCCAAATATTATTGCATAATCTGTCCGGCAGTTGTAAACGACAAAGGAATGGTAATGTTCGTTTTTTTGTCTTGAATCACAACATAAAAAGAGTTCTTCTTTTCTATCAATCCTCTGACAGTATAATATTCAGTGATAGTATAGCCTTTATGATTTTTCTTGATATATCCTTTAATATTTCCGTTGATATTCTGCATGTTAGCCGCTGTTCTAATCTCAATGAAAGTACCATCTCCTTCCATTACTACCACCTCTTTTCCTCTCATACCGTAATAGGACGCCAAAAAGTAACCCTCATCATCTTCGCTCCATTCAACGCCTGTAACTTTGGGGTATTTTGCCTGAAACGCTTCTATCGCGGTAGTTGGAATATCTTCAGGGAGTTTATACAAATAATCAGGTTCTAATTTTGTCAGCGGATCTGATGGATGATCTCCTGATGGATAATACGTTTTGATTACTCTACCCAGCTTGTCAAATACAACAGTGGTGGAAATTTGAGACTTAGAGTTGTCTTTTTCAATAAATTCAACCAACACTTTGTCTTGTTTATCAGCTCTTTGCTCTCTGATTCCCTGTGTGAACTTAAAACCTTTAAAGTAGGTGTTGAGGTGTTTCAACATCGGTCCGGTAACACCTTCTTTTGGAATATAGACTAAGGTTTTATCCCAATTTCCTTCAGGTGTAAAGAAAAGTTGGTTTTTCTGTTTAGACACAACACATTCGGCAACATAAAAATCCCCCTCTTTATTCCATTGTAATTTTTCCGGTCTGATCACTTTTTTTGTCAGTGATTTTTGTACGGCAGCAGGGATATCTGCAAATTGAGAAGATTCTGCTTCTTCTTTTTTAGGAGCCTGCTTTTTAGGTTGAGGCTGTTGTTTGGGTTCAGCCTGTTTTTTAGGCTGAGCTTGTTGTTTAGGCTCTTTAGCAGCAGGTTCCTTTTTCTGAGGTTGAGGTCTTTGTTTGTTTCCCGATTTACTACGATTAGATTCAGCAAGTTTTTCATCCGCTTTTTTCTGAACCAACTGTTGTGGAGTGAGTTCAGGAGTGGTAAATCCTTCGGGATCAACGCGACTCATCAAAGTTCCGTGAAGGTCAAACGTCAGAACAGAATGTTTTGCTCCGAGCACTTCCGGTTTAACTTCAACATGGTAATACATAGGAGTATTGGGTTCCTCTCTGATTTCAGAAACCGGAATCGCAAATTCAGGATAATTATTCTTGATGTATTCCATGATGGAGGTAGGAAGTGTATTTTTAGGTATAATGGTGGAAGCTCTGACAAATTCGCCATCACTGTTGATGTAGCATTGAACAGTGGAACCGTCAAATTTAAAGGTGGCGACATACATATCATTGTCAAATATCCATTGTCTGACTTTGACTTCTCCCCGCTCTTCCCATAAGGTTTGTTTGATGTTTTCAGGAACATCAGCGGGTTTAAGCTTTTGAGCATAACCGGTTAAAGCTAAAAAAATCAAAGCACTTATTGATGCCATGATTACAACAAAACGTCCTATTCTATTCATAAGTAATAAAGGTTTTTTTCAAACTTCAAAAATAATAAAAAAAAATGAGAATAATCGGTTCTTTTTTATTCGATAAAGGATATTTTAATCTGCTTAACAGAAGCGGAATACTTTTTATTGACATACGAGATCAATAGCTCTATCAATTCTTCTTCAATCTCTATCGGATTCACCCCATTTTGAGAAACAAGAGTGAATTGATTTTGACCGGGAGCCAGCAGAGAATAGTAAACTTTGTTGTGAATCAAATGTTTCTCGATGATCCCTATTTCTTCAAGCAGTTTGAGCGTATTGTATATCGTACTTCTGCTGACATGGTATTTGGATTGAATCAGACTCTCTTTCAAATCATCAAATTGAAAAGGCGTTTCAAGATGACTGATCGCTCTGAGAATAGCAAATCTTTCAGACGTTTGCTTTAAATTGCGCTCCTCAAGTGACTTCTTAAAGTTTTCGTACAAAATATTTAACAATGTTGTCATTTTTTTGCAAAAATAGGAATAAATTTACTACTTTTGTTCTCAAATTTTATTTTTATGAAAGCATTAACAGAAACTCAATTTTCATTTCCTAACCAGGTGTCAATCTATCACGGCAAAGTTCGCGATGTATATGAAGTTGCCGATGAACTTTTGGTCATGATCGTTACCGATAGAATCTCCGCTTTTGATGTGATTCTTCCTCAAGGAATTCCTTATAAGGGTCAGATACTGAATGAGATAGCCGCCCGCTTTTTGGATGCCACTCAGGATATTTGTCCCAACTGGAAAATCGCAACACCCGATCCGATGGTTACTATTGGTCATAAATGTGATCCGCTGCCTGTGGAGATGATTGTTAGAGGATATTTGTGCGGAAGTGCCTGGCGTGCCTATAAAAATGGAGTAAGAACAATCAGTGGTGTTACCATTCCGGAAGGAATGAAGGAGAACCAAAAGTTTGTGACCCCTATTATTACCCCTACAACCAAGGCAGAACAGGGATTTCATGATGAGGAGATCTCTAAAGAGGAGATTATCGCCCAAAATTTAGTATCGAAGGAGGATTATGAATTGCTGGAAAAATACTCTTTGGAGCTTTTTGAGAGAGGAACTCAGATTGCCCAAGAGAGAGGCTTGATTTTGGTGGATACAAAGTATGAGTTTGGAAAAAAAGATGGCAAAATTTACTTAATTGATGAGATTCATACCCCCGACTCATCTCGTTATTTTTATGCTGAGGGTTATCAGCAAAGATTTGACCAGGGCAAACCCCAAAAGCAGCTTTCCAAAGAGTTTGTGAGAGACTGGTTGATGCAGAACAATTTCCGCGGCAACGAAGGCGAAACCATTCCCGATATGACCGCACAAGTAGTGCAATCCATTTCCGACCGATATATTGAACTCTACGAAAACATCATCGGAGAACCTTTCAAACCCGAACCCACCGACAATTTGCAGGAAAGGATAGAATCTCGGGTGGTTGAGTTTTTGAAGGAGTACAGATAAACATGATTTCGGATTTCGGATTTCGGATTTCGGAATTTATAAATCTGATTATCAGCGTGGTATGATATAAATAGGTTTATTTTATATTTTTTCTTCTTTTTGAAATAAAAAAAAATTGGGGGGCAGCATAAATTTCCCATTTCAGTCATTCCATCACCCCACTCTGGAAAAGGGCAGGGACAAGCCCTGCCCCTACAATCGCGGTTAATTCAATTTTGTGATTTGTAATTCCATGATTATCAATTATTTGTTGTGATTTTAATGTATCGCATAATAACATCACGGAGACAGGGCATGCCCTGTCTCTACAGCCATTTTTACGACCATTTTCATCGTTTTTATTGATTGTAGGGGCTGTCTCAAAAGTAAAAACAGCCTCTTTTTTTTATGATTTTTCTTTGATTTTTTTGCTATTTTTTTGTTATTTTCCATCTTTATCTCATTGATTTTTAGTATCTTTGCATAAAATTAAAGGGATATGACAAAAGCTGTATTTAAAGATTACCCTCAAGGACAAGTTCTTCTTTTTCCTCCAAGTTTAGATGAAAAGCTTCCGGCAGATTCACCTGCTCGTTTAGTTAATCAAATAATTGATAATTTAGATATCAGTGATATAGTAAATACGTACAAAGGTGGAGGTTCGAGTTCTTATCATCCTCGAATGATGCTTAAAGTGATCATTTTTGGCTACTTGAATAACATTTATTCGTGTCGTAAAATAGAAAAAGCCCTTCAAGATCGTATTAGTTTCATGTGGCTTTCGGGC
>JAKPTX010000106.1 GCA_029570835.1 Bacteroidota bacterium | reverse complement strand
TTTGCGAATGGTCTTTAAGGCGTACCCGTTCCAATGTTCGTTTTCTGTTTTAAAGTAGCTTTCAAGTGCCTGTACTTCTTTTGTATTCATATCAATTTGAATTTATGGTTAATACTTGTTTCAATTCCTGTAATCGGTTCATGTAGGGTAAAAAGGTTCGTTTGCCGTTGTTCGCTTTCACGGTGGCAAAGTGGCTTTCAATGAATAGGGAACAATCCGTTATTGTGCTGCACCTGTTCAGCTTTACGGGTTGGGTTGGTAGTTCAATACTTGCAAAGTAGTTTTCAAGTTCTGCAATATCATTGCTCCAGTTTTGGGGCTGTTCCTTTATAGGGTGTCCAATTTGTCCAGTTTTGAATACCTCAACTTTTGGCAATGGTTCAACGTGTGAAAAAATAATGTTTTGTTGGTGGGTAACTTTAGTAACTCCAGTAACTTTTTCAGGTTCGGGCTGTGGTGGTTGTTCCTGAATGTTCCTTTTCCTGAATAGTCGCCAATCCTGTTTTATTAAATAGTCTGCAAGGTCGTTGCCTTCGCTTTTATCCCGTTCAGGTGCTAACTGCTCCAGTAAGTCCGAAAATATAAAACGTGTTCCGGGTAAACGGCTTTCATATTCTTTGGCTTTGGTTTCCCATTCTTTGAAGGTGTTACCGTCTTTTGAAAGGTCGGGAAATACATAAACAAAACGCCCCTTTAATGCTTTCAACTTGTCAAATGAACAGCTGCTTTTATTGTAAACTGCCAACCAAATAAGGCTTTCAGGTGTTTCAGGTAATCCAAAATACAACGTACCGTAAACGGCTGTTTTTGGGGCTTCAACCAATGCAACGGGGTTGCTGTGGTACTTGCTTAAAAGGTGTTCGCCAAATAAACAGGAAATTCGTTTATCCTGCTTTGTGTACGCTTCCAACCATTCGGGCAACGGCTTATTGTTTCGGGTGTGGTGCTTTTCAATTATTGAGTGTAAAAAGTCCGTGCCTGTGGTGTGGTTTTGTTCGTCAAACTGCTTAACCTGAACGGCTCTTACATTGCCCTTTATATCAATAAAAGGAAAAGTATTTGCCCCTGCTCTGTAACCATTTGCAACCGTACCCAATCGGTACAACTGAATAACCTTTGTAACCTCATCAACTTCAAAGGGAAATTGTACCCTGTAAAATAGGTTCTGTATAAACGTGTTCTTTTCATAGCGTTCGGGCTGTAATGTTTGTTTGAATGTATCAAAGTCAAAAAATATGGGTTCAGGTGTGGGCTGTGGTATTGCCTTTTTTCGCTTTGGCTTCCAATTGTTCGGTAATTCCGAACGGTTGCCCTGTTCCTGTTCCCAAACTGCTTTTGCGTACCCGTCCAAATACGGGTTGAGGTGGTACGAACAATTACTTTCCCGGTCGCAACGTCCGTACTGTTCGGGTAAATATTCGCCTGTATTCGTATCAATATAGCGAACAAACCGTTTTTTACCACAATTGGGGCAACGGTACTTTTTACTGCCTTTTTCTAAACTGTATCGGTGTTCTGTATTCATATTATTCGCTTTAATGTTCACGGTGTTCACGGTGTTCAAGTGTGAACGGTGTGAACGGTGTGAACGCTTTACATTTTTAGATACTTATTTACTGCTCCAAGTGAAATACCTAATTCCTTTGAAATATTCCTTTGTGAATAACCTTTTTCGCTTAACTCTTTAGCCTGTTCAATAATGCTTTCACGGTCTTTTTCAGTTACCTGCTTCAAGTGTTCCCGTTCCGCTCCAAAATCAATAAATTCAAATGCAAGGAAATTGTAGGGTTTATCAATCTGACAAACTATTACGTTTTCTGTATCATAAATCATTGCTGTATTTCGGGCTTTAATTTGCTTAATGTACCTTAAATTTTTATCGGTGTTACTTTGCCCAATAGCAAAACAACTATCAATGAAATTGTAAAGCATCTTACTACCGCCTAAATCATTTTGCGTAATTGGTCGGCTTAAATCACGTTTTGGGGTGTGTGCAAGTGCTAAAATTGAAAGTCCGTATTTGCTTTTTAACGCCTTCAAATACTTCATTAAAGGCAAAGCATCTTTTGAACGCTCCGTTTCATTTTTGAGGTATGTAATATTGTCAATGATTAAGATTTTAGCCCCTGTTTCAATTATACTTTGTTCCAATGATTGGTTAAGATAATTTTCAAAGGTGGTTTCTGTGGGTGGTTCTGCTTCGGGGCTAATTTCAACCCGTATTAAATTATATTTGTCAAATTGATAATGATTTTCAAAAACCTTTAAGACTTCATTTTTTACTGAATACCTTACTTCAAACTGTTTAGGCGAAAGTTCAAAATCAAAGTACAATACTTTTTGCTTCGGTGCTTCCATCTTAAAGCCCGGTATTTGTTGCCCTTTGCTTATGCTGTCTGCAATCTGTACGGCTAAAATGGACTTTCCTAAATTGCTATCTGAAAACAAAATACATATTTCGCCTTCGTGCCAAAATTCGCCAAATAACATTTCGGGTATAGGGCTTGTTTTCGCAAGTTCCAACCATTCGTTGGCTGTCATTACTTTGAATAAGCCTTTGTTCTGCTCTGCTTTTTTGCGTTTCTGCTCCAGTTGGTCTAAATGGTTGCTCCAAACTTCGGGCTGTTCCAATGGGTTGTTGAGGTCATCAAATACGGGGTTTAGTTTCATAGCTTAACAGTATTTGAAGGTTCAACAATAGCCGGGAACAATTCGGGGTTGGTGGTATAAAACCCTGCACGGTGTTTTGAAATTGGGCAAATGCCTTTCCGTACTATACAAATACGGTTTTCTTTTTCCCATTCAGCAACGTAACGGCAAATATTAGCCCTCAAAATGCCTGTTTCAATAGAAACCATTAACATAGTTTTGGGCTGCCTGTCAAGGGCTGCAAATACCCTTTCCATT
>JAKPTX010000056.1 GCA_029570835.1 Bacteroidota bacterium | reverse complement strand
ATTGACTACTTGAAAGCTACCGAAATAATGACGAAAAGCGAATACAAAGATTTATTAACTAACTCATAACACAAGGTATAGTGCAGCCACTTTTATTTTGAGACAGATATAGACAGTGGCCGCCCCATACCCCCGTCCGTTACCTGCTATGTTAAAGAACATCCTGCTAAACAACAACGACACGTTTTGACGGGGTAACCTTTGACATTTGCGAAAATTAACGGGGAAGCTGAAAACCGAGAAGAGTAAGCGTAATTTTTTAATACAAATCAGAATGGCTGACTTTTATTGCAAATGGTGCGGAACAAAACGTCCGAGCGTATCAAGTTTAACATCAGGTTCTTGTTCAAAGAATCCAGAAGGTAAGAAACACGGACTTTATGAAGGAAGTGAAAAACCTCAATACGTTTGTAAGTATTGTGGAACAAAACGCCCAAGTATATCAAGCTTATGTTCGGGTTCTTGTTCAAAAAGCCCTCACAAAAAGCACCACCCAGCAATTTAAAAACCCTTTATCAAAGGTGGCTCCGCCACCTTTGATATTTTTAATCACAATTTAAGAAATGGAAGCATCCACAACAATCAAGCGTATGTTAGCAGGGAACAAAATTTTTGTTCCAACTTATCAACGCGCTTACTCTTGGGACACGGAATTTGAAAGTAGCAAAACGCCCAAACAGATAAACACTTTTCTATCTGACTTGGAGGACTACAACCGAAGCACAACTAAATCAAAATATTATTTTGGGCACTTTCTGTTTGAAGAAAAAGAAACCAATAAATTTGGAGTAATTGACGGGCAGCAAAGGCTTACAACAATCGTGATTTTTCTTTCGGCACTTTTTACCCGAATCGAACAAATCCGACCTTTAAGTGAGTCCGAACAAGAAATTTTTGAAGACATCATCAAAAGAAACTCAACTTATCGTTTTGCAACAGTTGACTATGATAATCAACTTTTCAAAGACTTTGTAATTGACCAAACCAAAAAAGACAAGAACGGTCTTGAAACAGAATCAGCAAAACGAATTGTAAACGCTTTTGTCTTTTTTACTCAAAGACTTTCAAACAAAGACGAAGCATACCTTTTGAAAATGCTTGAAACTGTACAAGGTGCTTCTTGCACCACACATCCGGTTACAGATGAATCAGAAGCTATTCAAATGTTTATATTCCAAAATAACAGAGGTAAGAAACCTTCAAACTTGGAAATAATCAAAGCTCAATTTATGTTCAATGTTCATCTTTATGGGGGCGAAGAAAAGGAATCGCTTATTGATGAAATTAAATCACGGTTTGAAAAAATCTATAAATCAATTTCGTCAATTGAGTACAACATCAACGAAGATGACGTTTTGGTATATACTTTGAGAGTTCATTTCAACTCACTTTGGGAATCAAATGCAATTGAGAAGATTAACAAACTACTTTCAGAGGAAAATTCAATCTCTTTTATCAAGTCATTTACTCAATCGCTTGCAGTTAGTTTTGAGAATTTGACATATTTCTTCGGCAAAGACCAAAGAGAAAACCTTGAAATTCATTCACTCATTTCACTTGGTGGCATTGGTATAGCAATTCCTTTCATCATTAAAGCCTACAAATTTGGACTTCCAAAAAGTGATTTATCACAACTTTGTTCAAGTCTTGAATCATTGGTTATTCGACACCGACTAATCGGAACAAGAGCAGATATTACTTCAAGACTTAATGATGTTTATCAAAAATTCAAAGAGGATAATTCTGCCATTAAACCAATTATTGACCGACTTGAATGGATGAAAAATGTTGGTTCGGAATCTTGGTGGTGGGCTTATTGGAACAATAAAGAATTAGAAAGAGCTTTACAAGGAGGTGTGAACCATTCAATAGCAAAATTTCTACTTTGGAAATATGAAAATCATCTTGAAGGACAGGGTAAAAATGGTTACTCTTTGACAAGATTTGATAAAATTATAAGCCCTGAATTAGAGCATATCGCACCACAGACAGAAAATCCTGAAACAGGTTACGACACTTATGATGACGAGTTTATACATCAACATATCAACTGTTTAGGAAACTATTTGCTACTTTCAAAATCTCATAATTGTTCAGTTGGTAACAAACCATTTACTGACAAAAGAGCGAGTTACACTCATTTGGCACAACAAAGAGAAATTCAAGAAATGACAAGTGAAAATCCGACTTGGACAAGAGATTTGATACAAAAAAGAAAAGAAAAACTAGTTCAGTTTATAATGACAAACCTTTGATGACAGAAGGAAACACAGCAGGTAACATTGTGTATAAGCAATAGCGGGTTTAGTGGTAAATCGAAATTCCGTACTTTTAATTATGTGGATACTAAACCGACAAGAAAGTGCTTTTAATCCGCTACTGCTCATACACTAAACGTTAGGGCACATGCTAAAAGAGCCAACGCACATTCAAGCACATTTGGTTTTAGCCGTGTTAACAGGAATCAAAAATACAGTGAAAATAGGAACGACATTACAGTAAAAAAGGGAACCACTTCTTGTTCCTGTTTACAAGCCGACACGCAAAGCCAAAACAAAAAACCAAAAGAGCTTGAATTTTGCCAACGCTTGGCAGGAAATAGAAAAAGTAATAATTGAGTAAAATGAAAAAGGAAAAATACTTACAGATATTTAATTACCTGAAAGAGTTCTCAAAACTTAGAAGTAACCCTGTCCGTGACATTGACGCTCAAGAAACACAATATCCTGAGAAGTTTTGGCTTAATGACATTCCCGAAAATGAGCTTTTTGAAAACATTATCAGACCTGACTTCAATGAAGACAATGACTATTGGTTAAAAGTAAGGAAGCCTAAAGAGCCTGCGAAACCAGAATTTGCCAAGCTAACAGAAAACTTGGAAAAATGGATTGACAAGCCAACATTATTAAATGATGAAGATGAACCCCAGTTAAAGGAAACTCTTGAAGTCAATGGAGAAACTCTTTCAATTGAAGATTTTCCAGAACTTGAAAAAGAATTACAGCAATACATTGACAAAAAATGGATTGATGACCTGATAGAGTATAACGAGAAAATTGAAGCATACAGAATTGAACATGAGAAGTATGAAAAACTAAACGCTGTTTACAAACAACTTTTCCGAATATTCAACAAAACCCATCAATTTGGAGAAGAGTACGAGTTGGTTGTTGGTGTCGGACTATTGAACTTTAAGGAAAATGATGAAAGACCGAGGATTTTCAGACATATTTTAATCCAAAGGGTCGATATTAATTTCGAGTACTCTCAAAAGGACTCACACATTTTCGTTTCACCAAACTTAGAATCTGCTCCTCAAATTGAAACAGATTCAATCCTCGACTTATTTGACCAATTTGATTCGCAGAACATCATAGATGCGGAAAAGTCGGCAGAAAACTACATTAAAGAAAAAAACATTGAGACAATCTTTAGCAACACAGAAGATGCTCTGCAAATGTTCGCAGAAAGGGTATCTCCTGATGGTAGGTATGACCATTTAATTGAAAAACCGAACAGAACTCCTTCAAAACCGACTATAACATTTTCCCCTGCACTGTTACTAAGAAAAAGGAATACTCGAAGCTTTACTGCTTTGTATGAAAAGATTTTGGAGAATATTGAAAATAGTGAAGATGACCTTGAAATCCGTACAATTAATGACCTCATTGGTATCCATCCAAATACTGAATCTGACACAATGCCATCCGATGGCTCAGCTCACTCGCAAATTGAGCCAATATTTTTTCCAAAGGAATACAATGACGAACAATTAGAGATAGTTGAAAAAGCCAAAAGGAACAATAAGGTTCTTGTTCAAGGTCCTCCAGGAACAGGAAAGTCCCATACTATTGCCAATTTAATTTGTCATCTACTTGCAAATGGGAAAAAGGTTTTAATTACGGCCTACACAAAAAGAGCATTAGAAGTCTTAAAAGATAAGCTACCACCTGAATTTCAGGATTTGGCAGTTAACCTTTTGAGCGGTGACTCATCTTCTATCCAAGACTTACAATCCAGTGTAAATTCCATAAATGATGAACTTTCAAGAGCGAATTTATCTTTATACCAATCACAAATTGAAGATTTTGAAAACGAATTAAAGAAAACAAGAGAATCAATTGCAGAAACCTCAAATAGGCTTGTCCAGATTAAAGAGAAAGCAACACGAAAGCAGGAAATTAATCAGAAATACAAGGGAACTTTAACTGAAATTGCTGAGAATCTTGAAGGAGATGCCCCATTGTTCGAATGGTACAAAGACTATTTCAGCGATATCGAAAATGATGAGTTACTCGCTAAGCTATCGGAATTCATTCATCTGCATAAAAATTACGAGCAAATTGAGACTGATGAGTTTGATTTTGACATTCCCGACCCCAAAAGATTACTTACTCTTGAACAGTTAAAGGAATACTCAATTCTTACCGACAAACTTACCAATGACATTTTCCAAAAAGATGAAAACCTCAAAATCTCTTGTTCGGATTTTGAGAAACTGATTCGACAGCTAAATGACCTTCAAAACTTTTACAACGAAGTAGATAAATTCCAGATTGACTTCACTTCCACGGTTATAGAGTCCTTTTTGAAAGGTAGAAATCAGGAATGGTTTCACACTTTAAATCATTCAAAGTGTGTGCTTGATAGATTCGAAAAGCATGATTTGCGAAAGATTGATAAGGATATAGAAGTCTCTTATCCTCAGGACAAAAGTTTAAAACAACTCAAAAGTGATGCTCAAATACTTCTTGCCTTTTTAAATGAAGGGAATCCATTAACAGGATTTACTTTTTCAATAAAGAAGCCATTTCTACCAAGAGAAATAAAAGAACGTCTTTATTTTATTGAATCGGTTCGTGTCAATGGGAGTCCTTGTGATACTATTGAAGAATATGAAACTGTATTGCAAGATATAGGTTTTCAGCAAGACTTTATTGAGCTATCGGAAATTTGGAAAAAGGAAGTGCCAAAAGGGAATTTATTATTCAAGAAGTTTTCATTCTTTAAGCAAATCCAAGATGAGGTTCAACGTCTTTCCAAGTTAATTGAGGAAGTAAAAGCACTAAAATCGGCTATTGAATCGAGCAGCAGTTTGCGAATAAAGCTATTTGATAAAGAAGACCTAAAGACTTCTGTTCTTAAAGCTGAATACAGCAAGATAAGTGAAGGCATATCGGAGCATAAAGACTTAGTTAGTCAGTCCATAGCATACCTTAATCATGGCAACTTCCATCCTATCAAAGAGGATATCATTGAAGCTTATGATAAAATTGACTATCACATATATGGTGAGCTGCTGAATAAACTCGATAAGTTATCCTATGGCAAAGATAATTTTATGAATTTCAAAAATCTACGTTCAGAGCTTTGTTCTAAAATACCATCGACCATACAGTCTGTAGAGGATGATACCTTTTCAGTCGAAGACGTGCAAAATTTGAAGCAGGCAATCTATTTCAGAAACGCACAATATCAACTCGATAAGCTGATGGATGTCAATTATGAAAATCAACTCATTCAAGGCCTCAGCGAATTAGAAATAAAAGAAAGAAAACTCACTGCAAAGCTTGCCTCAAAGAAAGCATGGTATAAAGTTGTTGAAGGTCTTCAACAAAACCGTTCTTTAAGACAGCATTTAGATGCTTGGGTAATGGCGGTAAAGAAAATTGGCAAGACGGGGAAAGGCAAAAGAGCAATGAAGTTCCGAAAAATTGCCCAACAAGAAATGGAACAGTGTAAAGATTCTGTTCCATGTTGGATTATGCCTTTATACAAGGTTGCTGAAACAATTCAGCCAGTACAAGAGATGTACGATTATGTCATTATTGATGAGGCCAGTCAACTTGGCCCTGATGCAATATTCCTACTCTACATTTCAAAAAATATAATAATCGTTGGGGATGACAAGCAGACTTCTCCTGAATACGTTGGTGTTGATGCAAATACAATGACACCCCACATAAAGCGCCACCTGAATGGCATTCCATTTTCGGATTATTACGGAACAGAGTTTAGCTTTTTTGACCACGCCAAATTTTTCTGTGATGGAGTTACCGTCCTAAGAGAACATTTCAGGTGTATGCCCGAAATAATTGAATTTTCAAATCGGCATTTTTATGCTCCTGATGGAAAAGGGCTTTACCCACTTAAACAGTATTCAGAAAATCGTCTTGAACCTTTAGTTACAGTTTTCTGCTCAAACGGTTATACAGAAGGTGGAGGTGCAAGAATAATTAATGAGCCAGAGGCTAATCAAATTGCTGAAACCATTGGAAATTTAGTTGAAGACGAAAGATATAGCAGGAAGACAATCGGTGTAATAACACTCCAAGGAAATCAGCAAGCAAGTTTGATTGAAAACCTTCTTTTGAAAAGTATTGGAGAAAAAGAATTTCATAAACGTAAAATTGTCTGCGGAAACTCATCCTCCTTTCAAGGTGATGAAAGAGATATTATCTTTTTAAGCTTAGTTACTGCTCATAATCATAACAGGTCAGCACTTGTCAAACCAGAAGATGAAAGACGTTTTAATGTAGCTGTAAGTAGGGCAAAAGAACAGATATGGCTATTCCATTCGGTTCAATTGGATGATTTAAGTAATACGAATGATTTACGCTACAAACTATTAGACCATTTCAAAAATTACAACTCGTATCAACCGATTTTCAACACACCAATCGAAAGGCGAATGGGAACACAACCCGAACCTTTTGATAGTTGGTTTGAGGTTGACGTTTACAATGATATCGTAAGAAAGCAAATTAGCGTCATTCCACAATATGAAGTTGCAAAAGGTCGATATAGAATTGACTTAGTAGCTTTACTTCCTGATGGGACTAAAATAGCTATCGAGTGTGATGGTGATAAATGGCATGGCCCAGAACAGCATCAAAATGACATAATGCGTCAAAAAGTACTTGAAAGATGCGGTTGGAAATTCTTCAGAGTTCGTGGTTATGAATATTACACCGACAGAGAAAAAGCATTAGAGCCACTTTGGAATATGATTGCAGTTTTTGAAGAAAATGAAACCGAAGCATTTACCAATTTTGGTTTTCAAGAATCTAACATCCAAGAAGAAATTGAAAAAAGAACATCGGATTCCATTGAGCAACAAAATCCATCTTTACAAATTGATACAGACGATGAAGAATCTTCATCTGAATATTTTGAGCAGATTGCTTCAATTCCGACTTCAGATGAAGTTCTCAGATACTTTAACCTTTTTCAATCAGGTACTTACGTTATGTCAGATAAAGAGCCTTTGGAAGCAGACTTTGTTATTCCAATTCGAGCAAGTCATTCAAAAGGTTATCTTCTACAATGCTACAAATCAGGTCATGTCAACAAAGTATATATTTCAGTTCTTCTTTCAAGAAGAATTGGTAAAGAATATATGAATGGGTTGAATAGAGATGGTGAATTGGTGCACATAGAAGCAATTGAATCCGAAAAAATCATTGGTATTTACTTCAATGAAAATGGACGTAGAAAATTTAAAGCTCACTTGTCAGAAAATATTTCGACAAGAGAGCAACTTCATTTGCAAGGCTATAAAGTTATCTACAATGAATTTGACAGGATAGAATTTAATGTACTGCCTTTGGATATTTATAATCATATCAAACGTTTAGTGTTCCAAAGTTTCACTGCCAATGGCAAACCAGTTGATAATAATTACTATGATGCTGAATGGTCAGTTTTAAAACACTACTCAATAAATAGACAAGTCCATGAAATAAAAAGACATGATTTTATCCCAAATTCTCTTTTTGACAATAGAGTAAAATTAAATAGTGTCGTAAAAATCAGATTCTTGAGTAATGACAAGGATTTGAAAGTGAAATTGGTTGACTATCCTACTAATGTCGCTGAAATTATTGATGGAGTACAAATTGTAAATATCATGAAGCCTTTAGGGGCTTCAATAAAAGGTAAAACAATTGGAGACATAATTAAGGTAGGTGACACAAACACCGAAGTTGAAATAATTGAAATAAGATAACCAATGAATCCAACGCTCAACAGCCACACACATTACCAAGCCGCACCAGCCAACGCTCAAACCAAAGCTTGGCAAAGAGTGTGTCTGTCCCAAAGTACGACAGAACCGACAGAAAAACGAACTGACAAAGAAGAAGCACGATGCCCTAACAGCGTGTATGTGGCAATAGCGGGTGAAGTGGTAAATCGAATGTCAGTGCTTCTAAGGAACTTAGTGCTAAACGGACAGGAAAGTGCTTCTAATCAGCTACTGCACATACACGCAAACCGTTATGTGACATTACACACTTGTTTTGGTTACAAAGTAAAATCATATTAATTTGGGGGTGCCATATGGAAATATTAAATAAAAGGGTGCAGAGTAATCTAAGTATGCCGGGTAATATAAGTATGTGGAGGGTACTTCTGCTTATTTTTATACCAACTTCACTATTAACGCTAACCTATTTCTTAGTGGGTCATTTATTACAAAATACTATTCCATCTCTTTTGTTGTTTTTTCTTTTAGCTATGTTTATACTGTTCCCAATAGAGTTATTGGTGGTATTATTTGCAAGTAAAAAAGAATATGGAAGGTATTCATTAAAAAGTGCATTTTCAAACCACCAAAAATTATGCTGGTGGAAGATATTTATATATGGGTCGTTGCTATTGACTTTTGCAGGTATTATGTCGGTAACAATTGCCCCATTAGAAAATATGTTATTTGCTCCAATTGCAAATCGACTAACACACATTATATCACCATACTTTGACTGGAATAATATAGATTATTTAAAACAATATTCAAAAAATATTTTATTGTTGACTTGTGTTATGTGTTTTATTTTGAATGTATTTATTGGTCCTATCGTTGAAGAGTTATTTTTTAGAGGTTATCTTACATCAAAAATAAGCAGGTTTGGGAGCTATGCGCCATTTATCATAACAGTGTTATTTTCTTTGTACCATTTTTGGCTTCCGTTTAATAATTTATTTAGAATTATTGTCTTTTATCCTGCTGCATATTTTGCTTGGAAAAAGAAAAATATTTACATATCAATTGTATCTCATTGTTTATATAATTTGGTTTCATCCATTAGCATCATTGTCGCAGTATATAGTGTTTTATAAGGAGCAGGAGAGTAATCTAAGGGCTATTGGTAACTTATGTGTGTAACATCACATAACAACATGTCCCCGTTCGTTGTGGCAATTTTGGGTCAGGCCTCTGGAGCAGCCACAACACACCCACCAAGCTCATAAATGGCTTGGCAGGCGTCAGGGACACGAAACGTTGTGTACTAGCCCCCTAAATAACTGGACTAAATTATAAAAACAGTTTAGTAATAGTTAATTTAGCAATCATGACAAAAGAACGAAGAACATTTACACCTGAGGATCGATTATCGATATTACAGGAAGCGCAACGGGAAGGCCAGGCCCAAACATGCCGTAAATACAATCTATCAAGCTCAGTAATGATAAGATGGAAGAAGAAGTATCTTAGTCAGGGCATAAACGGTTTAACACCGGCCTATAGGAAAGTAGATCCTGCTGTGCGGGATCTGGAAGAAGAAAATGAACGGTTAAAAAAGATCATTGCCAGACAAGCACTGGAGTTGGAGGTAAAATCTGAGCTGCTAAAATGTAAAAAACGGACTATATCCACCCACCCAAAACGGTGATATCCGTTCACTATTCCTTTGTTAGTTGATCAAAATCACTCTTGATTACAAAACTATCTCATTTTTTCGTAAAGTGTCTCCTTCTAAAACAAATCTTTGAGCTGTGTGCACGATCCTGTC
>JAKPTX010000024.1 GCA_029570835.1 Bacteroidota bacterium | reverse complement strand
TACTTCGGATTGAGTTTTGTTTCTACTCTTCCGGACGGGCATTTTTCCGGCGTGCTTAACCTGCAGTTTGAGCCGGTTGTCTGGGAGATAATCACTCTGACTGACAATACTCTGGAGGTTAAGATAGGGACACATACCTTTCGTTTTGTCAGGAGATAAATGACAGCCGGTCATTTGATAAAACAGGATATTTTTTGTTCTTAAGGAAATAGTGCGTATCTTTGCACCCACATTGCGGGGTGGAGCAGTGGCAGCTCGTTGGGCTCATAACCCAAAGGTCGGAGGTTCGAATCCTCCCTCCGCTACTAAGTAAAATTAGAAAAGCCTGTAAGCTAACAACTTGCAGGCTTTTGGTTTTTTAGCAGTGTCTCTATCAGTGTTTCAACATCGGAAATATGTTTTTAATTTAAAATAGTTCATCATTATCCTATCATATTGTTATTCTGATGTTTGTATTAATTAATTCACTTACTATTATTCCACTTCGTCCCTTGCCATTGGCTAATCACCCCCTCATTTTCACATTCAGGACAATACCAGTGAATTTCACCTTCCTTCGGTCTTATTGATGATTTAACTACTCCATGACATCCTTTCTGGAAGCATCGAATTTCTGTTGATGTAAGTGTAGTAGGCATCGTTCTTGTTGTGGCATCAACGACCAATGCAAGGAAATTAGCCATTTCTCTGGCTTCTTTGGGCATTCTTTTTGGAATATTTCCTTTGTCGTCAAGGAAATGGAGCATGTTGGATATATACATAATAAGATAATCTCTTTCTGCTTAATGTATTAAATGACCTCAAAAACTAACATTAATAAATCATTTACTTTTACTGCTCATTTGTGTTTTAAATAATTCCTTTAAGTAATTCCTATCCATCTTGACACCAAATTTTTCATTCGATTGTATAAAAAAGTCAACCATGTCATCTTCGTTGAACTTATATTCCTTATAAAACCTAATATACTTAGGGTCAACACGTTTTTGTTTTGAATAGAACTGATGATTGCTTGTCATTTCAGAGACCTTATCATGATAGCGTTTACCTTTTAATCCGTTGACATCAATTTGAAATACTGCAATCTCAGGACAAAATATCTGATTTAATGCAATGTGTTTGATTACAAATAAATCATCAGTGTCTATCACAAAAATTCCTTCTCCATCATTCATAATACCATTTGTTTTAATGCTTTCAGCATTTTCAATGGGAGTTACATGATAATATTTATTCATAATTTTATGATATTTCAGGCTTTATAATATTATATTCCAGCTCTTTACTTATGGATTTCAACACTTTCAACATCATCCTAAATTCAATGGCTTATACTAATCGACCACAATAATTGTTTGTTATTCTTCATAGAAATAATCACTATCAATTTTCTTGAGTTCATAAGTCTGCTGAATTGTGCAGCCAATGTTAAAATCTATCATATGTTGAGCAAGTCGTTCACCATCAATAAGCACAATCTTGGTTTCATTTTTTGGGGTGTAGTCTAAGGCTTCCTTGGTAAAACTTGATGTGGTGATAAATATTCCCTTTTTTGCTCCCTGCCCAGCCAATGCTCCAACGAATTTGTGAATTTCTGGTCTGCCAACCACATTACCAGTTTTCCATCGTTTTGCTTGCACGTATATTATATCAAGACCTAACCTATCTTCTTTTATTGTGCCGTCTATGCCTTCATCACCACTTTTACCAATTGCCTTACCTGCATCTTTTATTGAGCCACCGTAACCCATTTTTACCAATAATTCAATTACAAGTCTTTCGAAAAATGCTGGAGAGAGGTCAATCACTTTGGCTAATAATTCGTCTGCTAATGATTTTCTTATTCTTTGGTACGCCTTGTCAAGATTTTCTTCAGGGGTCTGCGCTGTTATTTCTTGTGATATTGCTTCACCTTCACCTTCACTTTCAGTTTTGCCAGCATGTACAAATTCCAGAAAAGCTGGGAACTTACGTAAATATTTCGCATCAATTCGGTCAGGATTTTCCTTTAATGTTTGAAGTCCAAGTTCAGTGATAACAAATGTTGCTCTCTTTGGTGCGTCAATCAAGCCTGCCTTTTTTAAGTATGTTTTCGCCCAACCGACCCTGTTGTCAAAAATCGCTTGGTTTCCACTTGCAAGAGGTTCTTTTCGTTCTTCATCTGATAATTGAAACTCTATTGCTAACTTTTCAATGAGGTCACGGTACTTGTATTCTTGTTTGTCAGAAACAAGACGCAACAATGGGAGCATTAATGATTGATAATCTGGTATCATAGTTAATTTATTTTGGTTCTAATGCTTCTTTCAAAGCCACCTGTAATAATTCCTGCGTGTATTTCTGGTTCTGCTGAACTGACTGCTCCAATTCATCGCATAGTGTCATGAGTTTTTCTATTTTGGTGACAATGCGGTATTGTTCAGAGATTGGGGGTAAAGGAATTGGCATTATAGCAAATTCATCATATTTCAAACTATGAACAGTCATTCCAAATTTCACAAAATCTTTCAGTACTATTTTTTCCATACCAAATAGCATTAATTGAAGGTATCTATTCATCCCGCATAAATACGGTATAATGACCTTCATATCTTGGTTAACTGTACAAGGCATTAAATTTATTGCCACAGGTAGCTTTCTCTTTAAGATACCTGACCGCCCCACTATGATTAACGAACCTTTCGGTATTCTTTTTGCAGATGAATTATCAATTCCTTTTTGGGTAACCTTCATTTCAGTATCTGCGATAAATTCACCATTCATATCCTTTGGAGATATCCAAGGAATGTCACCATTCCAGAAAGCGGGATTAGCCATTGAGGGTGTTCCTCCACCTGTAATGAAACCAACACCTCTTAATCTACACCACTCCCAATTATCAGGAATTTCAAAAGGAACTTCTTCTGGTTTGATTGGTGTGAGCAGTTTTTCTTTCTTGATTTTCTTCTCCCGAACCAGTTTCTCTTTTTCCGCTTTAATTCGCTCCAGCAACACACTAACAGGCTCATCATTGGGGTCTTGGGGTAATAATTTGCCCTGAACGGCATCCTGAAGTATTTGCTGTCGGAGTTTTTTGAGAAGGTCGAGTTGGTAGGAGTGTTCTAATTTTATTTTATAACAAATATTTTGTGTTATCTCCAGATTTTTGTAAAGTTCTAACTGTTCATCATACTTAGGTATTGTAATTTCAATTTTACATAAATCTTCAAAACGTAATGCTTGCCTTACCGTCCCTCGTGCATTTTGTTTTATTTGCCTCAGTCCTTCAGCAGATTTTAAGAACTTCAGAAGTAACTCTGGGATTATTGAATTTGGCTTAGGTTTAAAAATCACGTATGCGGGACTTATTAATCCTTTTTTGTCTTCTTGCATTAATGCAATTGAACCAACATTTATACGATAAGGATTGTATGCAAAACAGCCTTTCTCAATTACTTTATATTCTTCTGCCTTGTCTTCTGCTGCATATTTTGAAATAGTAATACCGTCCTCCTTACTAACACCACAGAATTCAAGGTCGGTACTACTACCAACATCTTTTGCTCTTACGGAATAATACTCTAAGAGGTCTCCCAGTTTCACCTTCTTCCAACTCATATCAATTCTGATTTAAGTTGGTTCAATAAATCATTGCTCTTTTTCATTGACTTTGCAAGCAAATCAATCAATTCAGCACTTGTATATTCATGCTCTTCTTCCTGCCAATTTGGATTTTTAATATCAAGGTCATAACCTCTGTCAACAATTGTCTTAATATCAACTCTCCAAGCAACATCATTTTCTTGCCTGTTGTTCCACCAATCCTTAATTGGGTTAAGTTCTTCCAGACGAATTGGTTTTGTTTTGCTGTAAGATTTCTGCCCTTTTGGTAACTTGTGTTCGTAACACCAGACTTCTTTGGTTGGTGTCCCTTTAACAAAGAATAAAAGGTTTGTTGCTACAGTTGCATATGGTTGGAACACGGAGTTTGGCAACCTGATAATGGTGTGAAGATTGCATTCTTCCAGTAATCTCTGTCTTACCCTCTGTTTAACACCTTCACCAGTTAAAGAACCGTCTGGTAGCACAATACCTGCCCTACCACCATTTTTAAGCAGGTGTATCATCAGTATCAAGAATAGGTCGGCACTGTCCTTGGTGCGAAAGTTCTGCGGAAAGTTCTTCTCATTGTTATTTGCTACGATACCACCAAATGGGGGATTAGCCAATATCACATCCACACGGTCTTTTTCTTTGTAACTGCTTAGGGGTTTGTCGAGGCTATCTCTGAAAACTATTTTTGGAAGTTCAATATCGTGTAGAATAAGATTTGTTGTTGCAAGCAGGTAAGGTAATGGTTTATATTCCCATCCAACGACATTCTCCTGAATGCTTTGTCTTTCTTCCACACTGTTTGCCTGCCTTTTCAGGTGTTCGATAGCTGATGTAAGATAACCTGCCGTACCACAACTTGGGTCGAGGATTTTCTCGCCCAGCTTAGGATTTATCATTTCAGTGATAAAACTGGTAATTGCCCTTGGGGTATAAAATTCTCCAGATTTACCAGCACTCTGAAGGTCTTTCAAG
>JAKPTX010000011.1 GCA_029570835.1 Bacteroidota bacterium | reverse complement strand
CGACATCGAAGTTGTCTACTATTACGCTTGGCAATATCTCTCTTAATAGTTGATCTGTTTTCATTCCGCAAAGATAATGCTATTCATGAATTTTGGGGAATATTCTTGTCGCTATACCAACCCCACCTATCCGCTGATCCGATTTTCTAGTTGCTAGTTGCATAGAAAAAGGACTCACGTCAGTTGACATGAGTCCTTCTTATATCTCAGTGATGTTGGGAAATCTGTTCTTTAACAATATTGAGATTGTAATTAATACTTATAATTTATGGTATCTAGCATTTGTTGGATACGTTTCTCAAAAGTATGTTTTGATATGATTATTTCGTAAGCAGCATGTGCTTCTTTAGATTTGTCGTTTTTCAAAGCGTCATCTATCAAAGCAACCATCTCTTGTTCATTGTGGTATAATCCAACTTCTTTGTTTCTGAACAAAGATTCAATATAAGGGTTAACATCACAAACTTGATAAACACCTGCTCCGGATGCTTCAAATAATCTTTGATTGGCTCCATTAAAAGTCTGAGCGTGATGAATGTTGAGAGCAACTTTGGTTCTGCTGAATAGTTCGTTTACCTTTTCTGGTGGTATGTTTACATTCTTGTATATGTTTCGTTGTTTTCTGAACATCCATTTTATAGGAGTCTTGAAATAAGGGCAACATAAACCATAAATTAAAATTTTTGCATTTGGGAAATGAGATACAACCGTTTTTAGATATTGAATTCTTTTGGCACTCGTGTAGACTGTTGCAACGAATAAAATGTCAATATCTTTTTCATTACAATTGACAGGGTAGTATACGGAAGAGTCGCAAGCCAATGGTAAAAAATACGCCGTTTTCCCTATGGAGTTGAAATATTCCACGTCTTTGTTTTCAAAGCAGAAAACGGCATCGGCATGGTCTATGTGGTTTTTACAACGTATTCTGTCTGGACGTAAAACGCTGTCATACATCCACAAAATAACTTTGGATTTCTGTCTGAAGTAGTCCAGACGTTCGTCCAAAAGAATTATTCCATTATAGCTGAAAACAATGTCAGGCTGATACCCGTCGTAGACTTCCTTGATATAAGCGTCATATTTTATCCTGTTCTTCTCTCTTAGTTTTTCTTTGTTGTATGAAAACTTATGACGCCAACGTAATAATCCTTTGAATGGATGAATTGGTTCATCGTAAGTCTCGATTTTGGCTTCAAATCCTAGTTTCTTAAATGCATTTCCTACGCTAATCTGATAATCGAAAAAAGGACTGGATATGATTAATACTTTCTGCATGTTTTAGTCCTGTTTGTTTGACAACTTTAAAATTGCCGTTATTTTTTTGTTGTCTCCGTAGATGCAAGGAGAATCGTATGGCCTGTCAGGATATGCTCCGTAGTTGAGCTTTATGTTTAGGTTATGAGATTTGATAAAGTCTTCAACAACCTCTGCTAAACTCTTTGGATTTCCTGTGCAACAATTGATGATTCCCA
Source organism: Bacteroidota bacterium (assembly GCA_029570835.1). GTDB lineage: Bacteria > Bacteroidota > Bacteroidia > Bacteroidales > WCHB1-69 > UBA5429. The sequence goes on along the minus strand of JAKPTX010000011.1, from coordinate 7,099 downwards.
AGATCTCGTCTTGCATAATGACTGATGCTATTTGTTCCGCTAAATCAGCCACAGGCATGAAGTCATATTTGTTTTTTCCCGAAGTGAAAGGAAATGTTTTTTCGCCTTTTTGAGAGGCTTCTATTAATTTTGTAAAGATGGAATGGTTTTTTTTGTCATCTCCATAAATGTAAAAACCTCTGATCCATTGTAGTTTGCAATCATTGTTTTTGGCATAGATGGTCATGCTTTGTCTCAATGTGTTTTTTGCGATGCCATATAAAGAAAGCGGATTACAAGGTGTGTTTTCGTCTATTGCTCCTTCGTGATAACCTACTTCGTGCATTGTGCCCATGACCGCTATATGTTTTAACCCGTTTGTTATGATATTGGTTAAGAACTTATAGTGGGATGATAAATCCAAAATCTGTTTTTGGGAATTATGGATGAATCCGTCTCTCCAAGCCAAGTGCAGACATAAATCAGGAGATCCTAATTCTTTGAAAGTATTTTCGTCTTCTTTACATTCGAAGATGTTGTATTTTATGAATTTGGCTCTTGGATCTAAGTTGTTGGAAACAATGTCGCATGCTAAAACTTCTACACCTCTGTTTAGTAATGCCGAAACGACGTGACTTCCTATATAACCATTTGCACCTGTAATTAATATCTTCATATATGGATTTTTTATACTTTTTTATTTATATAACTTCCCATTTTTGAGATTGGAAATTGTATCTTTTTATGACTTTGGCTGGCGCTCCGACAGCAACTGAGTATTCTGGAATGTCGTGAGTGACAACAGAATTTGCACCAATCACGCAATGTTTGCCAATCATTACGCCTAAAATACAGGCGTTTTCTCCAATCCAAGAACCTTCGCCTATCACAACGGAAGAGATCTGTTTAATAGGTTGTTTGATGATTGGCTCGTTTATATCATCATAACTATGAAGATTGTCAGAAATGTAAACCTTATCTGCGGTTAAAACATAATCTTCAATGCTGATACTTTTTGTGGCATATATGTGGTTGAAATTGCCAATTGTTGTATGGTTCCCAATTTTCAAAAGAGGATTTTTTTCTCCGGTTAGGCTCTCGCAAGCTAACCATGTCTTCTCTTGTATGTAAACATGGTCTCCTATATATATGTTTTTCTTTCCGTCAATTCTTAATGGCGCAATTATCTTACTTTTCTTTCCAAAATGTTTAAATTGGAAAGGGTATAGACATAAAGAATAAAATTTTGTATATATTTTACTTAATAAACTCTGTGCCATTAGTTTAATATGTTTAAGGAAGATAAATCAATGGAATTTATATGTCCGAATTCATCTTCGCAAATTTCTGTGTAAAGTTATTGATTTTTTTGCTCTTATCCTCCTTGATTTTAGGTGTAATTTATTAGTTTTCCATAATAAATGGAAATATGAAGTGATTTTCGATCAAGAGAAAAAGTCTGTAGATGTTTTTTTTACTAATAAATTTCGCTACGAATTAAAAAAAATCAAAAGAAATTGCAGACTATACGAATTATACAGATGGCGGACGTTCCGTCAGCAGGGTGACCTTACTATACTCATTTCATTTCTGTCTGAGATTTACAGAAACTTGAATACGTCCATTTGTTTTTTGAGATAGATCCTCAATTTAACATACCCACGGGATTTTTCACTTGACCCTAAAGTGGAGGTGGCGTTTATTTTGGCTACCCAATAAAAGAAAAAGCCTTACAAATCAACGATTTACAAGGCTTATTTTGTACCCAGACCCGGGGTCGAACCGGGATGGAAGTGAATCCACTGGTGTTTGAGACCAGCGCGTCTACCGATTCCGCCATCTGGGCAATTTTGATTCAATTGGTTTGTTTCTCAATTGCGATGCAAAGGTATGGCTTTTTTTTAAACCTGCAATAGCTACAGGCTTTTTTTTGAAAAAAAAGTGATTGTTTTTGATTTCTGACCAAGAGATAAATCCGTCCTATATTTTATTCTAAATTTTTGATTGAACTTGACGTTTTTTTTTGTCTATACTATTTTAAAAAACTATCTTCGTGACCATAAAACTTTTAGAAGTGAAAACGCCTATGTCTTGGATTCGCTTCCAATATATTTTTATAGTATTTTTTAGGGTTATGACGAATTTTTAGTTTTTTTAAAAAACTAGAAAATAGAATATAAAGGCTTGATTTATGAATAATAATTATTGTGTGATTTTGGCCGGCGGTATAGGAAGCCGTTTTTGGCCATATAGTATTAAAAGAAGACCAAAACAATTTCTTGATTTTTTTGGTACAGGCCAATCTTTGTTACAGATGACTTTCGATCGCTTTTGCAAGATATTTCCTATTGAGAATATATATATTGCATCCAACGAGATGTATAAGGATATGATCATGAGGCAGCTTCCTCAGGTTTCTGAATCTAAAATTCTTTTAGAACCAGCCATGAGAAATACTGCACCTTGTGTGGCTTATGCGGTTAACAAGATTAAGGCTATTGATGAGAATGCAAACATATTGGTTGCTCCATCGGATCATATAATTCTGAAAGAAGTCGAGTTTATTGATGCCATCAATAAAGGTTTGGATTTTGTCTCAAAGAACGATCACCTTCTTACTTTGGGCATGAAAGCCAATAGACCGGAGACGGCCTATGGTTATATCCAGGTCAGCGAGAAGGCAGAGGTTCCTAATTTCTATAAGGTAAAGACATTTACAGAGAAACCGAATATTGAACTTGCCAAGATCTTTATCGAGAGTGGTGAGTTTTACTGGAACTCAGGTTTGTTCATGTGGAATGTCCGTACAATTTCTGAAGCTTTCGAGAAATACATGCCTGAGTTGGCTTCTAAGTTCGAAGAGGGCAAGGATGTTTACAATACGCCTAAAGAACAGGAATTTATCGACCGTATTTATCAATCATGTACAAGCTTGTCCATCGATTATGGTATATTGGAAAAGGCTCAGAATGTTTATGTACAGGTTGCAGATTTCGGTTGGTCCGATTTGGGAACCTGGAGAGCCGTTTATGAACTGTCTCCAAAAGACAGAAGTAATAACCTTGTAGTGAAGGGAGAGACTCTTTTGTACGAGTGCAAAAATAATGTGATTGCATTACCGGAAGGTAAATTGGCTGTGATTCAAGGAGTTGATAATTTGATAATAACAGAAGATGAGAATGTACTTCTTATCTGCAAACGTGAGGAAGAACCAAGAATCAGGCAATTCGTGAATGATACGAAGGTTCAGATGGGAGAGAAATACGTATAATTTATGGATGAACAATTAAATAAGGAAGTAGATAATCAGTTCGAAATGAAAGGCGAAAATGAGTTCTTGCGCATGGAAGAACGCATCGTATCAGTCTTAAAGACAGTTTACGACCCTGAGATACCGGTAAATATCTATGACTTAGGATTGATATATAAAATTGATGTTGCAGAAGGTGGCATCGTAACAGTTGATATGACCCTTACTGCACCAAACTGTCCGGCTGCAGATTTCATTGTGGAAGATGTCCAAATGAAATTGAATGGCATTGAGGGTGTGAAAGAGTCTCATGTGAATGTTGTCTTTGAACCAGAATGGACCAAAGAGATGATGAGCGAAGAGGCCATGTTGGAGTTGGGATTATTGTAAACAATGGAAGAGGGTAGAAAAAAAATATATTTTGCCTCGGATGCCCATCTTGGTCTAGATGTGATTGAGAATCCTCTCGATTCTGAGCGAAGATTGGTGCGTTGGTTGGATTCGATAAAGAAAGATGCATCTTCCCTTTTCCTTTTGGGTGATATGTTTGATTATTGGTTCGAATACAAATATGTCGTACCTAAAGGCTTTACCCGTTTCTTGGGAAAGTTGGGCGAACTTTCTGATATGGGCGTGAAAATTTATATTTTTATCGGAAATCATGATATATGGATGTTTGACTATCTGCCAAAAGAGATAGGCGCCGTGGTGGTGAGAGAACCGATGACAATCGAATTGATGGGGAAGAAGTTCTTCCTGGCTCATGGTGATGGATTGGGAGATCCTAATAAAATGTTCCGATTCATTCGTCGTTTTTTTAGAAATAAACTTTGCCAACGCTTGTATAAAGGAATTAATCCTTGGTTTACGATTCCTTTGGGACAGACGTGGTCAAGGCATAGCCGTTCATCTAAATTAGGAAGCGAAGAAGAATCTTATTTAGGAGAGGATAGAGAATATTTGGTGAAGTTTGCAAAAGAGGATGCGAAAACGAACAATGTAGATTATTATATATTTGGACATCGACATATTATGTTGGACTTGGCAATGGCAGATAAAAAAAGAGTCGTAATCTTGGGTGATTGGATTACCAATTTCTCCTATGCCAGCTTTGATGGTTCTGAATTACGTTTGTCTGTATTTGAGGAAAATGGAAATCAATAAAAAACATAAGAGATGAAAAAGGTTATATTATTTTGTCTTTCTTTAGGAGCTTTGCTTATGACTTCTTGTAGTCCGGCTGCTAAAGGTAAATCAGCAGGTGAAGAGTATTGCGATTGCAATCAGGAGGATGGCATCCTTAGTGTTGCTAAGTGCAAAAAGGATGTCTTAAGTGGTAATAAGGAAGATCTTCTTAATGAGGAATTCCAAGATGCATTTTGGACTGCTGTAAGTGATTGTGATAAATGAATTCATAGAATTCCCCTATTTTGATTTGCAATAATAAAATAAAGATACCTATTCTTTGTTTTATTTATTTATTAGATTATTTTTGTTATGAATCTAAGTAAAACGAACAGAAATACGAACTAAAATAAAAACACGATGAAAAAGAGGATATTTACTTATATGTCGATATTAACCGTAGGTTTGTTGATGTCGGCTTGCCAATCTCCACAACCAAAGTTGACAAGTATGAAATGTGAATTTGTTCCAGATGGAGGCGAAGCAATTGTTTATGGTTCTAATTTGACAGATGGTGAGATTGTATTTCCTGGAGACCTTGTAGTTAAAGCCAATAAAGGATCGAATGATTCGGTCTTGATTGTTACCGTTCCTGAGGGTGCTACAACTGGAAAACTTAAAGTAAGAACAAAAGCAGGTGAATCTTCTTCTGATTTCTTTTTTCGTGATGATAGAAACATGATAATAGACTTCGATAAGAGAATGGCTACATGGGGTGGCTTTGATCCTTTCGATGAAAATGGCGATAAAATCAAGGGAATTGTAGATGATTTCAGTAAAGATAGCATCACTCTATTGCCTGCCGAACTTCCTGATGGATGTTCTGGTAGCTATGGGTTCCTATACGGCAGATACGTCAATGATTGGGTTATGACTCATACCATGTATTTGCAGTATGTGGCAAATCCTGAAGAGGGCGGTCGTGGAGAAAAATCTGTTGCTGATAATTTTCAACATTACGATTTGAAGGATTTGGTATTTAAATTTGAGGTTTATATTCCAAAGAATGTAGCTTATTCAGGTCCAAGAACTGAGATCTTCTTTGGCCCATACAATGCAGCTAACAAGCATGGACGTGAGCAATCTGCAATTTGCTTCTGGAAACCTTATGCAGAAACAAATTCTTTTTATGCAGATTCTTGGACAACCATTTCAATTCCTTTGACAGAGTTTTATCATAGTATTGATAATGACACATCTACATCTAAATATCCGTTGGATTTGAAGAAGGCAACCAACTTCAGTTTTGTTCAGTTCGGACCTGCTGATTCTTCTTTGGTATTTATGTGTGTGGATAATTTCAGAATTGTACCGACTAAGTAAATTGTTATTTTGATATAAAATGAAGAGGGTATCCATTATGGTTGCCCTCTTTTGTTTTGTGCATTTCAGAAGCTCTTTTCAATTTTGTCGTTAGATTATTTGGGATCAGCGGATAGGTGGGGTTGGTACAAGGACAAGAATCCCCAGATTCAAGAATAAAGTTTAGCAAGCCTGTACATGAAAAACTTCACGTCTGCCACGCCCCTGAACAGTGTTCGGAAAGCCTTTATTTTTGCGTTGAAGGACTCCGCAGAAGCGTTCGTGAGCCTTTCTTCAAAGTAGTTGATTATTGTCGCGTTGTGATTTTCGAAGGTTTCGATGACTTTGTTGAATTCCGCATTGCCAAATTCTTCCACCTCTTTGTACCATCTTGCCAAATGCAACCTCGCCACGTTCGGCTCTGATCTCTTGTTGAATATGTCTATAAGATCGAGATACAGTTCGTATGCGGCCTGCAGGTCGGGGAACTGCCCGAACAGCACCTTGGCTCTTGCCACCTGACTATCATTCCATTTGGACTTGTGCTTCAATATGACATGACGGCTTCGAGCCATGATTTGGGGCATTGTCTCTCCGTTTGCCATCACCCTTGGAATCCACGGCCCTGTTTTTCCCTTTTCCTTTTCGGCCTTTTCCTGCCTGCTTTTTTCCCGATGCTCCTTTATGGCCCGGTTCTCGCTGTCGAGGACTTCCCATCTGTGCCTGATCCTCAGCTGGTCAACGGCCTCGGACATCAGCTGCTGTACGTGGAAACGGTCGTTTATGAGTTTGGCCGAGGGAAATGATCGCCGAACTATCAGCATCATGGCCGAAGACAGGTCTGTGGTGACGCTTTTGACGCGAAGTCTGCATTCCAACGGGATTTCGTTCAGGATGGACGACACCGTTTCCGCAGCCACCCCCTTTATCATGGCCGCCAACGCACCCTTGCGGCCGCGGGCCGCCTTGTTGGTCAGGATCGTGTAGACCTCGCCATTGCTCAGGCAGGTCTCGTCGATGCTCATGTCCTTGCCGATGTTTTCAGGATAGAGGATGTGGGTTCCGGCATGTTCCAGCTGGTCCCAAGAGCGGTAGTCGCTCAGGTTGTTCTTGTACTGCTTGCGCAGCGTCTGCCCGTTCAGCCCATTGCGTGAGGCCAGGGTGGTGATGCTGACCGGGGTGGAGTCAATCTCCTTCTTTTAAAAAAAGAGCGAACTCGGCGTTGAGCTGCGTCCCCTCGTGCTCCGACAAGTCCCAGTCGTAGCTGAAGATTTCCCCCGTTTCCTGGTCCAGCCATTTGCGTTTTCTCACATGAAGCCACGTGGCCCGCCCTCTTATCGGATAATCCTGTATGTTGTGGTAATGGCCGAATCCATAGGATAT
>JAKPTX010000270.1 GCA_029570835.1 Bacteroidota bacterium | reverse complement strand
TGTCAGGTACTGAAATAGGTTGACCGTTTTAAATGAGAAAAATGAAAAAATTTAAAATGGAAAACTATGGCAAGAAGATTTAACTTTGAACAAAGTTTGGAGGAACGTAGAATGAGACGTTTCAGCGAAGAATTTAAGCGCAAAAAGATGCGAGAACTGGAACAGCGGAAAGTAACTGTTTCGGAGATTTGCCGCGAGTACGAGGTTAGCCAGGCAACGGTGTACCGCTGGATAGAAAAGTATGGGCCCAAAAAGAAGAAAGCTGAAAGGGTGATTGTTGAGAGTGAGAGTGATACTCAGCGGCTTCTGGAGTTAAAGAAGCGGGTGGCAGAGCTTGAACGCATTGTTGGGCAGAAGCAGGTTCTCATCGATTTCAAGGACAAGATGATAGAACTGGCCGAAGAGGAATACGGGGTAGACATTAAAAAAAAATTCGAAACAAAGCCATCCTCAGCTTTTGGCATGAAAGGGAAAAGATTGGAGTAAGCCTAAACACTTTTTATGCAAGCATTGGCATTAGCAGGCAGGCGGTTCATAAGAAGTTGAATTGCTACTTGAGATCAACTGAGGAAAAGGAATACCTGAAGGTGCTTATGATGCAAATCCGAAAAGATCATCCGACAATGAATGGTGTAGCCATGTACTACAAAATAAATCCGGTAACCATGGGGCGAGACAAATTTTTAAAATTGTGCAAGGAAATGGGATTTGTTGTAAAACAAAAACCCCGGTTTCGCGGCACAACAGATAGTCGAGGTGTGATCCGCTTTCCGAATTTAATGCAATCGGCAGCAATAACCAATATGAATCAGGCTTTTTGCAGCGATATTACCTATTATGAGGTTAATGGAGCCTACTACTACATAACATTTATAATGGATTGCTATTCAAGGCGAATATTGGGGCATAGTGTTTCAGGCCGGTTATTGACAGAACACACAACACTCCCTGCTTTAAAACAGGCAATTAAATCAAGGAAGCCCGAACTACCACGTGGTATTATTTTTCATTCTGATGGTGGTGGCCAGTATTATGATAGTGCATTTCTTGAACTGACTCACAAATACCATTTTAAAAATTCAATGTGTGAGTATGCCTATGAGAATGGCAAAGCCGAACGGATTAATGGTGTAATTAAAAACAATTACTTGCGATTTAAACAAATTGATAGTTTGAAAGACCTTGTGCGAGAGGTTGACTGCGCAGTGTATAAATACAACTATGAAAAGCCGCACAAAGAGTTACGACATTTTACGCCACTTGCATATGAGAAAAAACTACTATCTTTACAACAGCAAACCAAGCCGACGATGACAGAGTCATTCGACGCAAAGACACAGGATTTATGGGGCGTCGAGCCCCAAAATCCTGAGCAAACCAAGCCTCAGAATCAAGATGTATTCTCTGCAAAAACAAATGAGAAAAATGTGAGAGAAGTGGTCAACCTTTTTTAGGAACTGACA
>JAKPTX010000233.1 GCA_029570835.1 Bacteroidota bacterium | reverse complement strand
GAACAACAGATATCTGGCGCCATATAAGTTCCGATATTCATTGATCGAACGACCGGAATACAACTGAATAATGTCGTGGTTCTTATTCAGTTCTTTTATATTTCCAACTTGCTCATAAAATTCGACATTTTCATACGCTCTATGTATAATATCTTGCATATCATAAGCATAACTTACTGCGTATTTAAGATTAGGCTCTAGGTAACCATAATAAAGGTTGAAATCACCGAATAAGTACCCAGTAATAGTATTTGAATCATACTCTCGGCTGAATTTTTGAGAGGCAACGATATCTGACAACCGTTTAGTCTCACTGATAACCTTGTCAATTTTTTGACTGTCTATCGGACCGCAGAGAAATTCCTCACAAACCTTGTTTTGATGATCTTCCCCAACCCAATTTTGATAGCCTTTATTTGTAATGAAAATAGCAGCAAAGTTTATGAGCGTGAAAAGTAGGATGCTGATAATAAAATATGGTCTTCTGAATACCTTTATGAATTCAAAGCGTAGTGTCGTCATGGATGGTTCCTTTTGTCAGATAGATGTAAACTTCCTCCAAACGTGGTGTGGCAAGCACAGCATCCGAATCAGGGGCTTCTTTGTGGATGATTCTAAGCGCGTAATGTTGATCGTTCAGTTGAATATTGCTTATGCGAAAATTGCTGATATAGTGGTCAATAGCATCAATGGGTACATTAAGCGACCATACCATGCCATTGATTGACCGCATGAGTGATTCGGGGGAGTCTTGGGTCAGGACGATGCCATCTTTAATCACCACAACCGCCTGGGCGATTGACTCAATATCGGTCACAATGTGCGTGGCGATGATAATGGTTTTGTCACTTGAAAACCTTGAAAGCGTGTTTCTAAAGCGAATGCGCTCAATAGGGTCAAGCCCGGCAGTTGGTTCATCAAAAACCAAAACCTGCGGATTGCCCAGAAGGGCCTGGGCAATCCCGAGCCTTTGGCGCATTCCGCCCGAGTAGGCTCCGATACGTTTTTCTCCGACATCGATCAGGTTGACTTCTTCCATAACGCGCTCAATCTGTTGTTTGTGGTCCGTTTTGGGGATATCTTTTAAAACGCAGATGTATTCCAGAAATTCCGGCCCGGTGAATTCCTTGTAAAAGACCGGACCCTGGGGCAAATACCCCACTTTGGCGTTAAATGTATCTCTGCTCTTCGCCAGCGACACGCCTTCAAAGAAGATTTCTCCCTGGTCTGGGCGCAGAGCACCCATAATCATGCTCAGAAGGGTCGTTTTGCCAGCACCATTTGGACCGAGCAAGCCATAAATACCGTTATTAAATTGAATGTTGATCCCATTAACGGCAATCTGTTTGCCATATTTTTTTGTAAGATTTTTTACTGATAGCATAAAAGCTCCTTGTTAACAAGCTGAACGATTTTCCCAAAAAATGCAATTTAAGGTATGGTGTACTTTAAAAGGCGAATTTGACGATCATTAGACCACTCAGAGAGAGCGATGAAAATAGAATCTTCCATTGACGTATAAGTCACATTGGGAAAACCACTAAAGCTTCCATTGAGGCTTATTTCCTTCCGTATCGCCATCGTATTCATATCATAAATACGGAGGATAAAGCTTATAAACCCATCACTTCGAGGGAGGGCTTGTACTTGGCATCCGGTTAGATATTGTCCCTTCGGTGAAATTCTAATTGTAAAACTTTCACGATAATCTTCTGTGGCATCGTGTGTAAAGCCAATCAGTCTTTCATCTTGCTTCGCCAAATCAAATAAAAGCACACTGCCATCGCTACTATTGAAAAAGTGTTTTTTTTCCACAAAAAGCATTTGAGAAGACGAGACTTGAATTAATAGTTCATTCAAATTGGTTTTAGAATTCGTGAAAACAACCCGGTTCTGATCCAAATCAATTATTCCATAGCTTGTCTGATCCGAAGATGCGCTACCAGCATCGTAACCAACAAATGCCAGGAATTTATCATTACCCCCAAAAGCGAGTGACGAGATTCTAAAACTTATTTTTTTAAATTCGTTGGAAATATCAAATGTATTCAGTCTTGTTCCAGTGTCTATATTTGCAACAATTACTGATGTAAAGCTGTTATCGAGGCAAGCCATGATCTCACCAGACGCTGAAATCGCACATGTGCCACTAAAAATTTTTTCGATCCCAAGAAGGCTTGCTGGGTTAATTTTTTTTATTTCCTGAAGATCGGAATCAAACAGGCGGACGTGCGTTGTATTAGCAACAACATCTGTTATAGAAATGGCTATCCCATCCCGGATTTTGTAATATGACGTAAGACTTGGAGATGGGAAACCGCTTGGAATGGCTTTCAGGATTTTACCGGAATTGGCGTCAATAAGTAACAGTTTCTCAGCAGTTGCTAAAAACAAACTTGAATCACTCATGTTGGAAAGATATTCAATATCTCCTGATGAAATATGATTGTCTATCAACCCGCTGCTCAGATCTTGTAATCCATCCGGAGAAAAATGACTTTCGATTATCGTTCCCGGGTTTGACGTTTCTTGCCCAGGAATGGAGGCGCGCGAGAACTCTCCTGCCCATGGCGCATCCTCGTTTATCAATAAAATGGATTTGGTTTTGTTCCCGCTTTCAGGATTCAGAAGATAGCCATCACCAATTGGCAAGATGGTTGCGTAAAGGCTGTTGAATCTTGGCAACCCCTGGGCATCCAACTCGAAGTTGTATGTTACAATCTGGTCATAAGCTGATTTGATGATGAAACTTTCGTTTCCCTCAATCATTACTGGATTATGGTTTACAAAAACCGAAACCCGATAGGAAGCTTCCACACCGCCACCGATTTGTATCCTTAGATTTGCTTTGCCATTTTTCAGAAATAATCTGGCAATATAGTCTCCGCTGCCATCATTAAAATAGTAAAAAGGATTTTGAACCCTGCCTGTCGGATTGTCTTCACTAACCCTTTTTAAGCTTTCAGGAATAGGTTGCGATTCAACCTGAACGTCTGGACTTTCTATCTGGGATGGGGCATCTTCAAGGAATCTAACTGTTCCATAATCATAAGGATGGGCATCATGCATGATTCCAAAGTATTTGTCTGGTGAGTCTGGCAAGTATGAGGGGTAAAGCATCACCATTTGATTAAAGCTCAAGGTTTGTCCTTTTTTTCCTGTAACTGGTATAAAGCGGATGGTTACCTCAATGTGTTCATTTTTTTTCATTTTATGGGTACTTAAGTATTGCAGCTCATCAACCGGTCGTAACCCTTCGGACGATTGTGTCGACTTGATGACCTGATGGGGTTGAATTGCGCCATCAATGAAGATAGCCAGTCCAAGTTCGATTCCATCACTGTTTCCATTGTCTCCCAAACCAAAGACAACTTCAATAGGGTCTCCTGAAAAATTTATATAACAATCTCTGTTATCGTGGTTGCAATTTTCGAATCCTGCTATTGGCCCTCTATTATAGGAAAAATGGAAGCTTGGGTTAGAAACGCTTTCTTCAGTGCCTGCTCCAGAAGAGGTTCGTTCAACAAATGGATTCGGGAGGAGGGTGGGTGAGTTATTCAATGTGTCCTCAGCTGGTTTCTGCGAACATGCAACCAGCGATAGAAGAGACACGATAAGCAGTATTGTTTTAATGTTTTTCATTTTTCTCCTAAAAAACGAGAAAGAGGTGGCAGAAACAAAACTAATTAATGTTTCCCGTGATTCGGTTTAGGGCAAAGTGTAATAAAATGCTTCACAGCTTCCATTTACACAGTGGTTATGTGTCAACCATAACCGGGTTGGCGACGCTCCTGTCTTATTTGAACAATAAGCATAGGCTTGGGATGCACCGTAATATCCCCAATCTGCTGCGGTGCTAATTGTAGCGCCAGCGTTGTTTTGAAGTTCACAGTTCACTTGGGGACGGTAGGCTGACCCAGGGGAGAGAACCCGAGTTTTTCCCCAGCCTCCAGCACTGTTCAGACCATATGTATTTTGAAAGTTAGCATGTTGGATACCACTTGCAGAAAAGACTGAACCAATCACTAATACAGAACAGACGAGTGCAAGAAGAAATGCTGTAGATATTCTTTTTCGGTGTACCATCATTTACTCCTTTTTGGCGGTGAAACTTGGGCCACATCTTTTTTTTGTGTCAGGTGTTCACCACTTCTCCACATTTCTAGTGTACTACGGTTTGGAAAGCAGGCGTTTTAGGGCCACAGGTACCGTGTGCGTTTCAAGAGGTCGTTGTAACGTAGATTGAAACTTGTCAAACTACTTGATTCTTCTCCTATTAAACGATACAAACAATTCGTTAGATCCGAACCCATCTAGGGGATACTGTACTTCAATAGACGAACTTGCTTATTCCACTCAGAGAGTGCAATAAGAACTGCATCTTCATTGGCTGTAAAACTCACTTTTGGAACCCAGGCAAAGTACCCCTCAAGGGCTATTTCCTTTGCAATTGCCAGAGTCCTCATATCATAAATGCGCAGGACATACTTTGTATGGGTGAAACGCTCATCAACAATATCGCCGTAATGAGTTTCAAATCCAGTGAGATATTGACCAGTGGGTGAAATCGTTACTGTAAAACTTTCCCGTTGATCCACATGGCCGTGTGCAAAGGGTATGAGTCTTCCCTCTTGCCTCATCCAATCATACAAAGCCACATTTCCGTCACTATAATTGAAAACGCCTCTTCTTTCAATAAATAGGAAATGAGAGGAGGAGTCTTGAATTAAGTATTCATTCAAGTTATTCTTAGAGTTTGTGAATAAAACCCGGATTTGATCCAAATCAATTATTCCATAGCTTGTCTTGAATGAAGATGATTGATCAGCATCTATACCAACAAATGCCAGGAATTTATCATCACCCCCAAAAGCAAGTTTCTGGATTCTGAACCTTATATCTTTAAATTCATCGGAAATATCGATAGTTTTCAACCTTGTTCCAGAGTCTATGTCAGCAACAACTATTGATGTAAAACTGTTATCGAGACAAGCTATCAACTTACCGGATGCTGAAATTACACACGTATTACTAAAAAAATCTTCGATTCCAAGTAGGCTCGCTGGATCAAAAGTTTTTATTTCCTGAAGATCGGAATCAAAAAAGTGGGCTAGGGTTGTGTTATTCAATGCATCTGTTGTTAATATCGCTATCCCATCCACAACTCTGAAACATTCAACTGATCTCTGGCTAAAATCGAATTTGCTAGGACTCTCTTTATGAATCTTACCGGAACTGGTGTCAATAAGCAGTAGTTTCTCATCAAGTGCTAAAAAAATGTTCGAACCACCCATGTTCGTTAGGCACAAAATATCTCCAGATGAAATGTTGTTGCTTATCAATTCGCTGCTCAGATCTTGTAATCCATCCTGAGAGAAACTACTATCGAATAACATACCCGGATCCATCGTGTTATTTCCAGGAGTGGATGTTTGCGACGCCTCGCCTAACCATGGGGCATCCTCGTTTATCAATAAAATGGATTTAGATTTGAAACCACTTTCAGGATTCAGAAGAAAACCGTCACCGGTCGGCAAAATGGTCGCATAGAGGCTATTGAATCTTGGTAATTCATGAGTATCTAATATAAAATTATATGTGACAATCTGGTCATAAGCTGATTTGATAATAAAGCTCTCGTTTCCCTCAATCATGACTGGTTTATGGTTTATAAAAATTATTACTCTGTATTCTGCCTCAACTCCACCACCCATTTGGATTCTGAGATTAGCTTTGCCATCTTTTAACATCAATCTATTGATATAGTCTGCACTACTGTCGTTAAAGTAATAAAAAGGTCTCTGGACCCTCCCTGACGGGTTGCTTTCACTGACTATCTTCATGCTTTCCGAAATAGGCTGTGACTCAACCTGGACAACAGGACTTGTTAACTGGGATGGCGCATCTTCTAAAAATCTGATCGTTCCGAAATCATTTGGATGCGCATCTTGAATGTTTCCGAAGTGCTGATCCGGAGAGTCCGGCAGAAAAGAAGGATAGGGCATGACCATTTGGGTGAAACTCAAGGTTTGGCCTTTTTTACCTGTGATAGGACTAAATCGTATCGTTATTTCAATTTTTTCATTCATCCTGACTTTATGGGCACTGACATATTGGTTCAAATCAAAAGGTATTAACTCACCCCCAACTTGCGTTGACCTAATCACTTGATGGGGTTGAATCATCCCGTCTATGAAAATAGCGAATCCTATTTCAATATCATTGTTTCCTAACGTTTCAATCTCATAAGATAGTTCGATCGGACGACCCTCATAGTTTATTAGACACTCGCTCGGCTGATTGCAACTCTCAAAACCTGCAAGAGGAGCGAATTTCCAGCCGAAACGCTTACTTCCTTCAGGGATGACAACACCAGCTGTTTCATTGGAAGAAGTCACACTGGTGAATGGATGTGGTAGCGTTGTCGAAGAAATCCCTGGATTTACTTCAGTTGGTTTAGCTGAACAAGCTACAAATGTGAAGATAATCGCCATTGACACCAAGTACAGGTAGATTTTTTTCATAGGACTCCTGATCATTTTGAGAAAGAGGTGGCAAAGATTGTTAACCTAAATCTGAGCAATTAATACTCCACTAGGGTAAGGTGTCGAAATAAGTATACACAGTCGCGTTTACCCATTGGTTGTGTGTTGTCCAGAGGCGGGTAGGAGATGCTCCGGTAGTGTTGGGACAATAGGCATAAGCTTGAGATGCACCGTAAGTACCCCAATCTGCTGCTGTGCTAATTGTAGCGCCAGCGTTGTTTTGAAGTTCACAGTTCACTTGGGGACGGTAGGCTGGTCCAGGGGAGAGAACCCGAGTTTTTCCCCAGCCACTACCAGTGCTGTAAAGTCCTAATTTGATTTCAAAGTTTGGGTGTTGGATACCACTTCCAGCAAAGACTGTACCAATTACTAATACAGAACAGACGAGTGCAAGAAGAAAAGCTGTAGATATTCTTTTTCGATGTGCCATTGTTTACTCCTTTATTTTGCGGTGAATAGTAATACACCTCTTTCTCTTGTCCGCATAAGCATTCACCTTAAACTTAGCGTTAAAAGCATTATATAAAAAGAGATGTCAAATCCGTGTCAAGATTTAGAGGTTTTAGTTGTTGCATTTCAATGATGTACACAGAAAATTTCCAATGGGTTCTGTTTCACTTTTAAACACCCTCAAAAAATATTTGTACAGGATCTGATAGAATTAATGAAGAATTAAAAGAATGTGAATAAGATGATGAGACTACTCTTGATTGAAGACGATGAGGATTTCTCCAGGCCACTTGCCATTGGTTTGAGAAAAGCAGGTTACATCGTGGATGTAAACGGGTCAGGGGAATCTGGGCTGCATTATGCTGAAAGCTTTGATTATGATTTGTTATTGCTTGACCTCAATCTGCCGGATTTAGATGGAATAACCATTTGTAAAAAACTAAAAGCAAACAACCCTGACTTGCTAATTTTCATCATCTCTGCGAGAGACGCGGTCAACAAAAGGGTGGAAGGATTAGACAGTGGTGCGGACGACTATCTTACCAAACCATTTCATCTGGATGAATTGCTTGCTCGAATCAGAGCTTTGTTTAGGAGAAAGTATCTCCAGGGAAAGAATCAAATCGAGGCTGGAAATTTACGTCTTGATCAAGTAAAGCGTGAGATTTATATCCAAGAAACTTTTGTTCAACTGACCGCTAAAGAATACTTAATCCTTGAGTACTTACTGGTTAATTTTGGGGCAATTATAAAACAAGAGGAGCTAATCTTACATACGTGGGGTGAGGAAGATGCTCTATTTTATGTTTCGTTACGAACTCATGTATATAACATTCGAAAGAAACTGCAAGCGGCGGGTTTGAGAGGTGTGGAGTTGGCAAATATTGTAAATCAAGGATATTGCATCCGAAGTTTGCCATTTTAATCCTTAACTTCACACGAATTTGACATCCAATCAAGTAAACTATCAAAAGACTTCCATCATGAGAAATTAATAGTATGTTAGCAAAAAGAAATAATCCTACCTTTAAATCACAGTTGTTAACCCTAACGATGTTTCTGCTGTTGTCGCTTGGCACTACCTTGGTAATAACCTTATCATTAGTAAGTGGTTCAGTTATTAAAAGTGAGATACCTTTGTTTTATCTAGAACCCGATGAAGATACTGTCATTATAGACAACGACTTTTCTGGTAAACATAATCCAGATATGCCTTTTTCCACGGAAAGCGTTCAGCACAATATTGTTAACAGATTGCAATTAAAACTGCTTCGATGGTTTATTATCATCACGGCTGGATTTATCATCGCCTTTCTTTTTGGAATGAGCTGGATTAGCCGTCTAATCACAGAGCCGATTACAAAGTTGACCAATGTAATTTCAGATCCTCAACCTCTAAACAGCATGAAATTATCCACCCCTAAGCATATAGAAATCGCGAATCTACAGGAAGCGGCTTTGACAAAAATTAAACAACTCGAAGATTTAATCTTGCAACAGGAGGAGTTTGCCCTAAACACGACACATGAATTTCGATCACCTGTTGCGGCAATTCGGATGAATCTTGACTTGATTTTACAAGAAAAAGCGGCATACACATCTGAACTGCTCGACAGCCTAGTGTCTATTGATAATTCTACGATAAGGCTGGAAAGCCTTATAAAGCAATATGGATTTTATTTGTACAAAGATCAAATTTATCGTCCTGAGATGATAGAGTTAAACGCTCTTTTACAAGAGTGCATAAAAATTCTACATGAGAAAGCAAAAGATAAAGGAATAACAATTAGTTATGACACTAATCAAATGAGCACAGTTTTTTCAGATCGTGCCATCTTACAAACAATTCTGATAAACCTGCTTGATAACGCGATTAAATATAATCGACAGGCAGGTAAAGTCAGTATTAAGACATGGGCCCACCAGAATGGATATGAATTTTCTGTAGAAGACAATGGTATCGGGATATCTCAAGAAGAATTACCGTACATATTTGACAGATTCTATCGAGTGGATACTTCTAGATCCCGAAAGACTGGGGGAAGTGGCTTGGGGCTTTCCATCGTCAAGACCCTTGTGAAATCCGCCTCAGGAACTATCAGTATCCATAGTGATATTGACAAAGGAACTATAGTCCGGTTTTATATTCCAAATAAGGATACTATAGCAGTTTAAGATAAGCACAAAGGAGCTAAAATGAAAAACAGTACTTGGGACTTTATCAAAACTCTTACAATGGTCTACGTAATTCTGACCAGCTTTTTTTCAACGTCTTCAAGCGTTTATGCGAACGCTGCCACCCAGTCTGAAATCTTTTTTAATTTGAAACCTAGTCGGGAAAGCAGAAATAATTGCTTCGTTCTCCTAGAGCCAATTAGAGAAGATGAGGTTGAATCAAGAATAATCGAAGTAGTTTGTGGTTTGACAAATGTCGAGCTTGAAACAAAGTATCGGACATCTTCTTCTTATGTAGTCTTGCAATTTTACGATGATACAAACTACAATAATTTGATAGTAAATTTTGCTGGACCACAAAGATGTTCAGCTACGGTTTCTTATAGTGTTTCCAGCATGCCTACAAGTGTCAACAATAGAGCCAGTTCTGGTTCAAGTTATTCAGGATGTTACAACATAATGGTTTTTGATCTCAGTAATTTTGCTGGTGATAGTTACTCTTGTCAAGATAACTGTCCAAGTTTTGGCGCGCTCAATGATCGCGTAAGTTCGTGGAGGATTTCTAATTAGCCATCAAATCATAAAATCAAAGGCAACAGGAATAAGAACGTTGCCTTTGATTTTTAAATACTGTGCATTTAACTATTCCTTGATTACAATTTGGCATGCTGTGTTTAAGGAATAAATCATTCATCAATTGCTTTCTGTAAAACAATCCCAAATTTAAGCCTTAATACAAATTCTAGAATTGACGCTGTGTCTCGTTGAATCGGCGAGTTTATTTAGCCATTAATCGCAAGAAACGTAGAGTGAGAATATGTCTTCGATTTAAATGGTCATAAGTAGGCTGTTTTTATCCATAAGACATATCCTTTTTTGGCAAATTTTCCACGGGGGTTGTTTTAAGAAGCGAAAGGAGATGACATGATCCCTGAATCCTTTGAATTAGGTGTCTGTTACGCGTTTGATTCTTATTGCAAACGGACATTAAAGAACGAAGCGATTAATGCTCACAAAGCGCTAAACAGACGAAAAAAAAGAATTCTCAATTTTTCAGATCTAGCTCTTGATGAAGAGTATCTGTTCATCAATCCTGACCCTATAGATATCTTGTCCGAGTATCGAATTAATGAATTGTGGATAAGTAACGAGCTTTTAAAAGCCGTAATCGAAAACCTACCTGAACATTTACAGCAGATCATCAATTTATATTATTTTGATGGTCTCAATGATCGAAAAATCAGCGAGATAACAAAGATTCCGAGAAGTACTATCCAG
>JAKPTX010000208.1 GCA_029570835.1 Bacteroidota bacterium | reverse complement strand
AGGCAGCATTTCACCCTCTACTTCTCCGTAGATATGAGGCACAGCGTGGATGGTCAGTTGATCACTTTTATATTGGGTTATCTCTTTTAAACTTGTAACATGTGTACCTCGAAAAATTTTAGGGACACTGGTCATCAGCTTTAAGATGGAAGGCTTTTCAATCACTATAATATCAAACTGACCATCTACAGGTGATGCATCCGGACACTGTTTGATGCCGTTTCCATTATAACTTCCGATTCCTACAGCCAAACTGTAAAGTTTCTTTTTGCATTGAAAGTCAGGCGATTGAATCTCAACATCAGTGGGCTGATAGCGAAAAAGAGAGACCAAAAGACTATGAATATATTTCAATTTTGGGAAAATCCAAACTTTTCGTTTCAGTGTGTTACGAATCACTTCCGCATCAAAGCCAAAGCCTGCAATATTGACAAAAAAGTGCTCTGATTGAGGTTGTTGATCTCGAAGAACAGTTACTTTGCCTACGTCGTGAGATGCAAAATTGCCGGCTAAAAACTGTTCCCACTGTTTCATAAAACTGTTTTTTGTGAAATGAGTGCGTGCCCAGTCGTTCCCTGTCCCCAAAATAAATGGAACCAAAAAGATCTCCTTATGATCAATCGGTTCATGCATCACGTGATTAACAAAGTGGTTGATCGTCCCATCTCCGCCCAAAACAATAAAATGGCACTTCCCTTCCCGGACTAATTCCCGAATCATATCAGACGCATCTGTTTGATTTTGAGAGACAAACAGTCGGTGAGCAATCCCACTTTGCCGGAATAGTTTTTCAACCCTTTTCCAACCTTTTCCCCGTTGGAACTTTAGTGCTTGCGAGTTTAAAATGACAGCCCATTCGTGCCGTAAAATATCTATTTTCAAGTTGTTATTTAATTTTTCTTTTTTTATAAAAAAATAAAAAAGGGGGGGATGTTCCCCGCCTCACTCCATTCACCCCACTTGAATCTGTTCTTTTAGAGCAAAAAACAAAATTCTTCAACCCGCAAAAGTACAGATTTTTTTGGATTTTTTAAGTTAATGTGTTTCAGAACATAATACACGGAAAGTTAAATTTTGCCTTTTTATTATATTCACTACTGTTTTTTTATACATTATTGGCAGTTGTCTTTTCCAAAAAATCTTTAAATTCATATTCAGGTTTTGAAATAAAAAGGTCTCCTTCAATTGTTTCAAGTTTATTTATTGTGGCTTTTATAGCGTGTTCTGATTGGTCGATTCCAATCCATTTTCTTCTATTTAATTGGGCAGATTTTAAAGTTGTTCCTGAACCACAAAAACAATCAAGTACAATGCTGTTTTCATTAGAGGAAGTCCGAATAATTAGATCTAACAAGTCAGAGTTTTTTTCTGTTGGATAAGTTGGATATTGAGGATCTTTATACTCCCATATATCTTGAACTCTTTTACCTTCTCTTTCTTCTGCAAAAATTATTTTTCTTGGATTTCCTGTTGAAGACCATTCAATTAATCCTTCTTTGTCCCATTGCTCTAATGTTTCCACATCAGTTCGCCAATGTCTTCCTTTAGGAGGTAAAATACCTTTAAAGGGCTGGTTTGATTTACCATTTTCAGTTTCGCCCGGAGCGTGAATTGGAACTGTCGTGTATCGTCTCCCCTGCTTGTCAGTTTTAGGAAAAAGTTTTTCAAAATCTCTTTCGGTGTATTTATCTCTTGGTTCGTTCCAAATTGGATTATTTGATTTTGTGTAAAAAAGTATTAAATCTTTTATATTACCATACCCAAGTCTATTAAAGTTTTTGGGATTACATTTTATTCTTGTAATGTCATTCCTAAAATTTTCTGTACCAAAAATTTCATCCATCAGAACTTTAACATAATGCCCAATTTTGTAGTCGATATGCAAGTAAATAGAACTTTGATCAGACATCAACTCTTTTAATAAAAGCAGTCTTTGTTCGATAAAGTTCAAAAAATCTTTCCCAACTAGTTTATCAGAATAGGCAATATCTCCATTTTTTGAATTACTGATAGTTGAAGCTCTGCCATCTGTAATTGTGAAGTTTCCACCTGTTGCGAAAGGTGGATCAATATACACCAAATCAATCTTGCCTTTCAGTTTTTTTTCTTTCAGAAGGTAATTCAATCCCTTAATGTTGTCAGATTTGATTAGTAAGTTTTTCATGTGTTTAAATTTGATAAAGAAAATCTCTTAAAACAAGAGCACTCATTATATTGTAGTCTTTGTGGTTGTTAGTAATTAGCCTATACATTTTATTTCTTCCTTCAATATATAAAACACCGTCAAGAATGGCAATTTTCAACGCTTTTACACCTTTTGCTTGAATGGTACTAATCGCATCATTGAATTGAGCGTTTTGATGTCCACCAAAGTCGGTTAAAAACTTGGCTTCACCAATTACAAACTTCTTATTAAAGCGGGCGACAAAATCTAATCCTTTGTTGTGATTATAGCCTAAATGTTCCTTTGCAAAGTTCATCATTGCCGTATCCCCCGCATCTAAAATAGCATCTTGATCATTGCTTAAAAATTCCTCCAAAGGAACAGGTTCAATGCCTAACGATTTCTTTTTTAGCCAATCACGAAACATAGGACCAATTTGTCTATTTGTTTCTTTTGGTTCGCTACATTTTTCAAACATTTTATCAAGACCCATTTCGTAAAGTCTTCCACAAATTCAGTTTATAGTTCTTGGATTTCTGTCAATTGCAGAGTTATCACGCTTTAGATATGCAATATAACTGTCTTTGATAGGGAAAAGATTTAATTGTAACAAATTTCTTATCAGTAAATTATTGTCTTTTTTCTTAAATGACTTTTCGACTTCTGTCCAAATATCTTCATTTATTTCCCTTATCCCATCCGGAATAGTGGGGTAAACTTGAAATAAATCATCCAAATATGATCTTTGGTTTGCATATTCTATGCTTAATCTAGTCCATTTATTCATTGTATAAATATTGTTATTTTATTTCTTGTCAAATTTAACTCTCAAATATAGCTTTTACGAAACATAAAAGAATAACCTATCTTATTCAAAAATAGGAGAGGAAAAAGCCTTCTCACCTAATCAAATCGGATAAATGGTTGTTTCTGTACCGAGGAAAGTCGAAAAAAACCAGCCATCTAACCGATGAGCAAAGATACATAATTTTTGTAATGAAACAACAGAGGTGTAGTAAAATAATTATAGATAATGGAAAAGAGTGTGCAAATGACCTCTGAAGATAGTTTAAAGAAGGAATAGAGTTGAGTTTTTAAAGAGAAGGGAAGAAAATTCGAAATTTTCTATAATTTTGTGCACTCAGGTTATAAATTGAACAGTATGCTATATCAGGACTTATCTGCTTTAAAATCAAGAATAAACTATTTATCGGGACAGGGTTGTCCCTTTTTCTTTGTCATTAATTATGAGCAAACGGAGGGGTATCTTGTTGAGGATCCGCTGCATCAGTCGGAGGTTTTTTTTAAGTTCCCAACAGCAGAAAATAAACCTTTTGCTTATTCTCCCGATGAGGTTACTATGAAGATTATCCCGAATCAATTTGAATCTTACAGGACTAAATTTGAGAAGTTGCAGCATTATATGAAGAGTCGGGAGGTTTGGTTAGCGAATTTGACAGAACGAACCGAAATAAAACCCAATATTTCGTTAGAGCAAATTTTTGCTTTGAGTGAGTCGTTGTATCAAGTGTATGTTCCCGGTAAGTTTGTCTGTTTTTCTCCTGAAAGATTTGTCAAAATTGCGGATGGAATCATCTCTACCAACCCGATGAAAGGAACGATAGACGCAACCATTCCCAATGCGGAAGAGATCATACAAAATAACCCCAAAGAGATCGATGAACACAAAGCCGCTGTCGATTTGTTGAGTGAAGAGTTGAGAGCAGTCTCAGATCATGTTTATACGTCAAGATATCGCTATATTGATTTTGTCAAAACGAGTAGGAAACAATTATTGCAAGTCAGTTCCGAAATAGTGGGTGAACTTCCTGACGACTACAAAGAGCGCATGGGCGACATTATTTTTTCGCTCTTGCCTGCCGGTTCCATTTCGGGAGCACCGAAACAAAAAGTGGTGGAGGTATTACAGGATATAGAGCAGATAGAAAGAGGCTACTATTCCGGAATTGCCGGCTATTTTGATGGCTCTGAAATGGATTCAGCGGTTTTAATTCGCTTTATTGAACAGGATTTGCAGAGCAATAAGTTCTATTTTAGAAGTGGGGGAGGTATTACAGTAAATAGTGATTGTGAAAGTGAGTATCAGGAGGTTTTAAATAAAGTGTATTTACCTTTTCGAACGGAAAAACCTGTTTTTGTTGAAACGATACGAATTGAAAATGGAGAAATTCATAATTTGGAATTGCATCAGGAGAGGATGCAAAAAACTGCCTTCGCTTATTTTGGGACAAAGCCGGAATTGAAGATTGATCTTTCAGCCATAGATCCGGAGTTGCAGCAGGGGAGAATCAAATGTCGGGTTTTGTACTCCTCCGATATTGAAACTGTGGAGTTTCATGCTTACCAATTGCCTCAAATCTCCTCTTTACAGATTGTAGAGGATAACACGATAGAATATGCTCACAAATCTACTGACAGAGACCATTTGAAATATTTATTTGAGAAAAGAGCCGGAGCAGATGATATTATTATCGTAAAAAATGGAAAAGTAACGGATAGTTTCTTTGCCAACTTGGTGTTTGAAACTCTTGAGGGAGAACTCTATACGCCTGCAACTTGTCTGCTTGAAGGAACAAAGCGAAAACAATTGTTGCAACAAGGAATCATCCAAGAGCGGGAAATCACCCTGGAAGATATTTCTTCATACAAAAAGGTGTATTTAATCAACGCAATGATGGATATTGAAGATCAATTAATTACGAATTACGAATTACGAGACCGAAAATTTGAATTGAACGCGGTTGTCGTAGAGACAGGGCATGCCCTGTCTCCATGATATTGTTGTGTGTCAAATATTTGATAATCAATACGATATATTTCTATGATAATTTTTTAGTTTTTTATTGGGCGGTAATGGAAAATAATTAGTATTTTTGCAACTTCAAGGTAATTTTGTTGAGGTGCAAGTTAACGGGTTCTGCCTGCTCCGGGGTAGTGAGGATGAATTTATAGAACCCCTCTAAAGTTAAAATAATCAATATATATGAAGATTAAAAGAAAAATTTACTTTATCTTTTTCATTGCCTTATATATATCTACCCTTTCAGGATACGCCCAATCGACAGCTTTTCCCTATAACATTGGCATAACCACTATTCCGGGAAATTGTTATGACGATTGCCGGATTATCATTAATATGTACGATGCAGCGGGGAATGAGATTTTGGTTGATCCCCAAACCCATAATGCACAAAATACAACTCTATATCCGCTATACAATATCGAATACAACTATCGCAATGTCAGTGCGGGTACAAACACACAATATGACACTTTAAACAATATTCAAGTGCTTGCGGGCACTTATTGCATTGGAGTCACAGCTTTTGTTCCGGTAACATTGCCGAATGGGCAGACTGATTATGAGTTGGTGGACACCATGGTGTGTAATGTGGAGGTTGTGGCAAATTATGACCATCTGGAGGCCTCCATATTGTCAACTATGGCACCCAATAATAGGAGATCCGGGTCAATGATTAGGGAATGTTGCGGTTGGCGTCCCTCATTTGAATGTGCTGATCTCGGGCGCATCCAATTGAAAC